>JAJDDL010000189.1 GCA_029260335.1 Phycisphaerales bacterium
ATGCGTTCCATGACGAAGCACGGGTCCTCGGCGACGATCTTGTGAATGGCGCCGCCGAACTTGGTCTCGTCTGCGCGATTGGTGAGCGAGATGGCCAAGCCGTACAGGGGCTTGGGTAGTTGCAGAGGCTTGAGGTGGATCGAATCGCCGGCCTTGTCCTCGTGGACGACTTGGTCGTACGCGACTTCCTCGACCTTGGCAATAGCGATGATCTCACCAGGGCCCGCCTCGGTGACGTCCTCGTGGTCTTTGCCTTGCAAGCGCAGAAGAGCGCCGATGCGCACGCCCTTGCGGCCGTCGCCGATCTTGACCTCGGTCTTGGCTTTGACCGTGCCCTGGTGGACACGGAAGATGCCGAGCTTGCCGACGAAGGGGTCGGAGGCCACCTTAAAGATGTGGGCAATTAACGACTTGGAGGCGTCGGGCTCGGGCTGGAACTCGGTGGTTTCGTCGGCGTCGTCGGTGCGCGTGAATGTCCTGGGGTTGCCTTCAAGCGGACTCGGCAGCTGGTTGGCGATGACGTCGATGAGCGCGTCGACGCCCGTGCCAACCTTGGCGCTGATAAAACAGATCGGCACGAGGTGGCCTTCACGCATGGCCTTCTCGAACGCATCATGGACCTTCTTCTTGTCCAGGCCTTCAGCGCCGACTTCGAAGTATTCGGACATCAGAGCTTCGTCGACCTCGACGACCTGCTCGATGATGTTGGTGTGCGATTCCTCGACAGAGCTGAAGAGCGGTTCGCCCGAGTCTTCGCCGAAGACATTGATCACGCCCGTGCGGTCGGCGGTGGGCAGGTTCATGGGCAGGCACGAGGTGCCGAAGACATCGCGGACTTTCTCGACCAGGGCTTCGATGTCGGCCTGCTCGTCCTCGATCTTGTTGATGATGATCAGCCGCGGGAGGTTGCGTTGCTCGGCGATGGTCATCAGCCGACGCGTGGAGTTGGTGACACCGCGCCCGGCGTCGATCATGACCGAGACGGTCTCGACGGCGGGGAAGCAGGCAATGGCGTGTCCCAGGAAATCGGCCATGCCGGGGGTGTCGATCAGATTGACGTTCGCGCCGCCGGTCTCGAAGTGGACGACGGTGGGCTGCAGGGAGTGGTGGTGATCCTTCTCGAGGTCGGTCCAGTCGCTGACGGTGTTCTTTTCTTCGACTGTGCCCATGCGGGTGATGGCGCCGGCAGTAAACAGGAGACGCTCGGTGAGCGTGGTCTTGCCACTGCCGGCGTCTCCAGCGAGGACGATGTTGCGGATCGATGCGGTGTCTTGGGCCATGGGACGATCCTCCTGGGAAGGGAGATTGCGGATATCCACACTTGGCGCACGCAGCCGCCAAGCGGGGCTGTGGGGATTCTAGAGATGATGGGCGTCAGTGCAAGCAGAGAGCTCAAGACTGCGATTGGATCGTGAAGCTGGCCCCTCGGGCCCGGAGCCTCTCGATCTGGCGTTCGCCGAGGCGGACCTGGAGAATGGCGTTGTTGGCGTCGTAGTTGCGATCGATGAGCTCGCCGAGGGTCTCGATGTCGTGAATGGCCTTGGATTCGCGAAGCGGGATGGCCAGCTCGTAGACGTGCTCGGGGCCGATGGCCTGGGTGCGGGCGATCTGGGCGATGG
Organism: Phycisphaerales bacterium; assembly: GCA_029260335.1. GTDB lineage: Bacteria > Planctomycetota > Phycisphaerae > Phycisphaerales > UBA1924 > S146-42. Next base: position 1,620 of record JAJDDL010000189.1, read on the forward strand.
TCTCAAGGCCTCGGCCGGTGCCGCCCTTGTCAGGATCGAGGGCGCAGATGGGGATGGCGCCGGGAACTCGGCTCTGCCAGATCAGAATCTCGCTCGCATCGGGGAGCCGGTCCACCTTATTGAGCAGCAGCAGGCGTTCAGGCTGGTCGGCCTCAGAGAGCCCGGCGTCCTTAAAGACCTCGTCCAAGGTGGTCTGGATGGTCTGGTAGTGCATCTCGGCGGCGGGGTCTGCGATGTCGAGCACCATCAGCAACAGATCCGCGTGGGTTGCCTCTTCCAAGGTGGCCCGAAAGCTCGCGATGAGGTGGTGGGGGAGGTCGCGCACAAAGCCGACGGTGTCTGAGATCATGACCTCAACCGCAGGGCTCAGGAGCCAGGCGCGGGTGCGGGTGTGGAGCGTGGCGAAGACGCGATCGTCGGCGTAGGCCCCGCCGCCGCCGTGAGGTTCGGTGAGGGTGTTGAAGAGCGTGCTCTTGCCCGCGTTGGTGTAGCCCACTAGGCCCACGGTGAAGTGGTCCTGCTTTCGTTTAGAGACCTCGCGTGCCTTGCGGGCCTGGATTTCCTTGATCTCGCCTTGCAGGCGCATGCGCCGGCGTTGGACGAGTCGGCGGTCGATCTCGAGCTGCTGTTCACCCGGGCCCCGGGTGCCGACGCCGCCGATGCCGCCCGAGCCGACGATGCGTTCGAGGTGGGACCACATGGCGCGCAGGCGGGGGTAGGTGTATTCGAGCTGGGCGAGCTCGACCTGGAGGCTTGCCTGTCTGGTCGTCGCCCGGCTGGCGAAGATGTCGAGGATGAGTTCTGAGCGGTCGATGACCTTGACATTGACGACCTTCTCGATGTTGCCGATCTGGGACGGGGCGAGATCGTGATCGAAGATGACGACGGTCGCTTCCAACCTCTCGCACAGATCGCGGAGTTCTTCGAGCTTGCCCGAGCCCATGAAGGTGGCGGACTCGGGGCGATGGCGGGCCTGTTCGATCTCACCCACGACGGTCGCGCCGGCTTGCTCGGCAAGGGCGACGAGCTCGCCGAAGGGGTCGTTGGGGTCGAAGATCGAGTTCTGGAGGCGGACCGCTGCGACCACCGCCCGCTCGGCCTGGACATTGATGGTGGTGCGGTCTTTGGATGGGGGCATGTAGACTCTCAAAGTGGTTGATTGGGGGGTTGATTGGGTCGCCAGACGCATCCTGGGGTGCCTGGAGCACGAACAAGAACTGACTATAGAGTGTTTGCACCTTGGGAGTCGGGATGTCTTGGGCGGGATTTCCCAAGTACGATGGGGGAGTCGGCCCTCGGTGGTCGATCCGGTGAGAGGATCTGCAGTGCGGGTCTTCGCTCGTGAAGGAGCCATGATGAAGCGTCCACGGTTTGTTCTGGAAGCCACGCTGATCGCCGTTCTTGGGGTAGCGGTGCTGGGCTCGACGCTCGCGCTGACTAAGCGGAACGATCTGGCATTCTTTGATCCGATCATCGACGTCAAGGCGTTGCTCGATGCGCGGTTCGTCAAAGAGGTCGATGAGAAGGAACTGCAAGCCGGCGCGATCCGCGGCATGCTCGAGGTCCTCGAAGATCCGTACACGCTCTATGTGCCCGGTAAGCAACGCGATGACTTTGAGAAGCAGCTGACCGGTGAGTACGTCGGGATCGGCGCGCAGATCACGATCCGAGAGGGCTGGCTCACGGTGGTGACGCCCCTGGATGACTCGCCCGCGTTTCGCGCAGGCGTGATGGCCGACGACAAGATCGTGCAGATCGAGGGCGAGAGCACCGAGAACATAACCTCAGACGGCGCTGTCGATTTGCTGACCGGGGAGCCCGGGACGGTTGTCCACGTGATGGTGGAGCGCGATGGCGTAGAGCTGGCCCTGGAGATCACGCGCGCTGCGATCAAGACGCGCAGTGTCAAGGGTGTTGTGAGGGGCGAAGAAGAGGCCGATCGTTGGCGATACCTGCTCGATGAAGAGCGTGGGATCGCGTATCTGCGGCTGACCCAGTTCACGCCCGCGAGTTCACGGGAGGTCCGGCAGGCACTTGAAGAGATGGGAGCCGACACCGGAGCGATCAAGGGATTGGTCTTCGACATGCGATGGAATCCCGGCGGCGTGCTCGACGACGCGATCCGGATGGCCGATTTCTTCCTGGATGAGGGCGTGATTGTCTCGACGAACGGACGGGGATACGACGAGCGGATCACGCGCGCGACCAAACGCGGCACGCTGCCTGAGTTTCCGATCGTGCTGATGGTCAATGACACCAGCGCGAGCGCGAGCGAGGTGCTCGCCGGGGCGCTCTCTGAGAATGATCGGGCGATCGTGCTCGGGACTCGGAGCTTTGGCAAGGGCAGCGTGCAGAGCGTGTACAACCTGCCTTCGTCGACCGATGGCAGCGAGCTCAAGATGACCGAGCAGCTCTATTACCTGCCGAGCGGGCGATCGATCCATCGCATGAACGACTCGGCGGTCTGGGGCGTCGATCCGACGGCTGGGTTCTACGTGCCGATCGACAATCAGGAAGAGTTTGATCTGTTCGAGGTTCGGCGGGAACAAGAAATCATCCGCGAAGACCGCGAGCCGGCGGACGTTCGATGGGAAGATCCCGAGTGGATCGAGAATGAGATGAAGGACAAGCAGCTCGCGCGGGCGCTCGAGGCGGTGCAACTGCGGATCGATCGGGGCGAATGGATTCCGACAGGTCAAGAGGGCATCGCGGGCAAGGAACTGGCGGGTGAGGAACTGCAGAACCTCCGATTCCGGCAGGAGCGGTTGATTCGCGAGTTGCAACGGATTGGTCGCCAGGAAGACGCGTTGGTGCTTGCTGCGGGCGATCTCGCGGACGAGGATGAGACCGACCTCTGGGATGACTCGATCGACCTTGCGGGCGGCGAGATGGTGATTCGCGACGCCGAGGGCAATGAGGTTTCGCGTCTGCGGATCACCGGCAATCGGCTGGAGCGATGGCTGATGGACGCGGATATCGAGAAGATCCCGTCCAACTGATGCACACACTCTGATGCGAATCCTGGGGATCGAATCAAGCTGCGACGAGACGGCGTTCGCGCTGGTCGAGGACGGGCGGCGGGTGCTTTCCAGCGCCATCGCGAGCCAAGCGGACTTGCACGGCGAGTACGGGGGCGTCGTGCCGGAGATCGCCAGCCGAGCGCATGTCGAGCGGCTGGTGCCGACGCTTCGCCGGAGTTTGGGCGATGCCGGGGTTGGGCTTGACTCAGTGGACGCGATCGCGATCGGGCATCGGCCGGGATTGATCGGTTCGCTCTTGGTTGGCGTGAGCGCGGCCAAGGGGCTGGCGTGGAGCCTGGGCGTGCCGATGGTGGGTGTGGACCATGTGCACGCGCATCTCTACGCCGGTTGTCTGGAGCGAGAGTTGCCCGCGTTTCCCGCGATAGGACTGGTTGTTTCCGGCGGGCACTCCTCGATCTATCTGGCTCAATCGGCGATCGAGCTCGAACGCCTCGGATCCACGATCGACGACGCGGTCGGGGAGGCGTACGACAAGGCGGCGATGATCCTGGGGCTCGGCTACCCGGGCGGGCCCTTGCTCGATGCGCTCGCGCAGAAGGGCGATCCGAAGATCCACAAGCTGCCCATCAGTCGCCTCGGGCGCGAGTCGCTCGATTTCTCGTTCTCGGGGTTAAAGACGAGCTTGCTCTATCGCGTGCGGGGCAAGCCCGCGCCGGGCGGCGTGTTTGAGCGAGACCACACAGATCTAGAGGAAAGCGAGCTTGCGGATCTTGCGGCTGGATTCCAGTTCGCGGCGTCTGCAGCGATCGTGCTCAAGCTCGAGCGGGCGTTCGAGGCGATCGCCGAGCGTGGTCTGGACGTGCAATCGTTGCTTGTCGGTGGCGGGGTGAGCGCAAACTCGCTCTTGCGAAGCCGGTTGCTCGCGATTGGCAAGGAGCGATCGATCGATGTGCGTCTGCCGGCGATGGAATACTGCGTGGACAACGCGGCGATGATCGCGGGGCTTGGGTTCCATCTGCTCCAGGCGGGGCGTGCGAGCGAGCTCTCGCTTCGTGCGGTCCCGACGACGGCGTGCTGACTCATGGACGGACTTGATTTCATCTTCGATGAAAAGAGCAGCAAGCCCAGGGTGTCCGGACACCCCTCGGCCATGGATCCTGAGAAGTTTCTCGATGCGTGCACGATGTCGCGCGGGCGCACGGGCGGGCCTGGCGGTCAACATCGCAACAAGATCGAGACCCAGGTGACGATGTTGCACAAGCCCACGGGGTTGACGGCCCAGGCCGGAGAGCAGCGGAGCCCGGAGGCCAATCGCAAGCGGGCAATTAAGCGGCTTCGGCTCTTGCTTGCCACCGAGCATCGCGAGCCGGTGCCCGCGGGTGAGGCGCGGACGGCGCTTTGGATATCACGATGCAGCAAGGGACGCATCGCGTGCAACGCCGAGCACGCCGATTTTCCGGCGATGCTGAGCGAGGCGTTGGACGTGCTCTACGCGTGCGGGATGGACGCGAAGAAAGCATCGGTGCGGCTGGAGTGCTCGGCGACCCAACTCGTGAAGCTGATCGCCAAGCATCCGCACGCTCTGGAGGTCGTGAACCGTGAGCGCAAAGAGCACGGGATGCACACGCTCCGCGGTTAGTTGGTTGGGCAAGCAACTGTGATCAACGTGGGCGTTGGGTTCAGTCGTCCGGATGCAGAGCCTGGCGGAGGTCGTTGATATGCGTCGCGTACCGCTCGTGCCTGCCGCGAGAGGTCTGGTAGACCGGCTTGCGCACCTGCTGGTTGCTCATGGTCATCTGCACGCGATCGGACTCGTGGAATCGCAGGCAGGTGTCGTCCCAAGGCAGGTCGATGAACTCGACCAGACGACGAGCTGTTGCTTCGTGGTCAGAGACCATGTCTTCATACACGACATCGAGAATGGGTAGATCCAAGACGGTGCGCCAATGTGCCATGAGCCGCTCGGTGGCGCGATGGAATCGGCCGAGGTGTTCGAGGTTGAAGGCGAACGAGAGCTTGGGGCTGAAGTTCTGGAAGTAGCACGAGAGGCATGTGTCGAGCGGGTCGCGATTGCAGTGGATGATTCGGGCGCCGGGGAGCAAAGCCGCGACGAGCCCCAGGTGCAGGAAGTTGATAGGCATCTTGTCACTGACGCGAGGTTCGCCCGTGGAAAGCTCGTCGAGCAACTTGAGGTACCGGCGTGAGGCTCTGCCGACGGCTTGTTTGCGGATCTTGCTTGGTGCTCGCACGATCGGCATCTGGCCTGGAGCGGGCGGATCGAGTTCCATCGCGATCTGCGTGAGCAGGCCTCGCTCGTCGCCGCCGAAGACCTCGGGATGGCTCGCGAGAGTCTGTTCGACGAGGCTTGTGCCCGAGCGGGGCATGCCGACGATGAGGATCGGGCGATGGTCGTCCATGGTCGATCGCGGCAGGTTCTCGATAGCTTGGGGCGTCCAACTCGCGATGGCCTCATCGATCGCGCGCTCGGTGGCGTCGGGATCGTGGGGGATCTGTTGGGCGCGATTGGCCTGGTCGTAGGCGGCAAAGGCCTTGTCGAAGTCTCCGAGTCGATCGTGCAAGCCGCCGAGGCGGTAGAGCAACTCGTTGCGGGCAACGTGAGAGAGCCCTTGGCTTTGCAGCAGTTGTTCGATCGGCTCGATAGCCTCACGCTCGGTATTGAGGCTCGAACAGATCATGGCGTGGACGATCGCGGCGTTGGGTTCCCATTGGCCCGCGGCGACGACGGGTGCCATGGATTTCGCCGCGCTGTCGGCTTGGCCCATGAGCAGTTGCATCTCGGCTAGGGCACAGCGCGATATAGGATCCTCGGCATCCAGTTCCAGAGCGTGTTGGAAGGCGTTGAGAGCTAGGTCTGCACGGCCTTCAAGCCGGAGGGCCGAGCCAAGCATGCGATGAAGGCGGATGCTGGTTGGGTGATTCGAGAGATGATCTTCGAGTATGGCCCTTGCCTCAGCGGGCAAGCCTGCTCCGATCTGCGCGGTGGCGAGAAGCTCGATCGCACGCTCATTGCCGGGGGTTTGAGCAACGAGAGCCTTGGCCTTTGGGATTGCATGCGCGCACCGACCCGCACGGATGAGCTCTTCGGCCTCGCGGGCGAGGGCTTGGGTGCTCTGGACGGGTTTCATTCGGCTTCTCTACTTAAAAAGCCCCATGTAAAGACGGGTGGTTTGTGTCGTTGTTCGTATTTCTTTAGCATAGAAAAGTTCATTTTTTTTTGGCACGACGTTGTTTTCGTGGTTTAGCAGGTCTGTCGGGAGCTTCGTATCCGCTATTCTGGAAACACCATAGGAATGATCTCCGGGCTTCGTATGGCTCGGGGGTTTCAGAGAAGTTGCGAAGAAATTTGCAGTAGGAGAAGAGAGACATGAAGAAGGCATTAATTGCAGGTTTGGCGATCGGTGTGGGTAGCGCGGCTAGCGCCCAGATCCAGTCGAGTTCCCCGGCCGGTTTGTTCAGCGATGGCCATCTGCTGAACACGCCCGCGGGCCCGACCCTCTGGGACCAGCAGCCCGATGGCGGGCAGCCCGGTTTTATCGACCAGGAGTTCGGCGATTTCGCCAGCTTCTCGACGTACACCGTCAGTGACGTCAATTTCAGCGGCAACGTCGTTATCACCGACATCACCACGTACTACACCACGGGCGTGTGGGACAACATTGGTGCCGCCACCGCCGCGCTGAACATCTTCAGCGACGATGGCAGCGGGCTCCCCGCGGGCACCGATGATCCGACCGCTGGCGGCAGCGTCGCGGTCAACATCGGCCTCGGTGGCAGCGGCTTCGTTGAGGTCACCGCGACCGGTCTGAACATCGCCCTCGGCGCCGGTGACTACTGGGTCGGCCTGACCCCCGAACTCGACTTCGGTACGTTCGGGCAGTCGTTCCTCGTTGGCTCGGGCGCGCCGACTGGCGATGCCAGCGCCTCGCGGAACCCCGGTGGCGCGTTCGGCATCGGCCCTGACTGGGTTGACACCGGTGCGACCTTTGGTGGCGTCTCCGGTTGGGATGGCTCGATTACGATCCTCGGCACGCCCACTCCCGGTACCCTCGCCCTCTTGGGTCTGGGTGGCTTGGTCGCCGGCCGTCGCCGTCGCTAATGTGACCGCCGCGAGAGCGGCAACAACTTGACCTTGTGCGGGAGGGCCTTCGCGGGCCCTCCTGTTCTTTTTGTCACGGAAGCTCGCGCTGAAACACGCCGGGCGGAGTTTCATTCGGGCTTGGAGGTCATGCCGAGGGCATTCCTCAGCGCTCCAAGGTGCGAGGCGTACCGCTCGTGCCGCCGGACCGAACTGCGGTAGATGGGCTTGCGGACCTGCTGGTTGCTAGAGGTCATCTGGATGCGTTTGTTCTCGTGGAATCGAAGGCAGGTGTCATCCCAGTCCAGCGCAAGGAACTCGATCATCTGACGGGCGATTTGCTCGGTGTTGTCGGTGAGCTCTTCGTAGACGACCTCGAGAATCGGGGTGTCGAGGACCTGTTGCCAGTGGGACATGAGTCTCTCGCACGCGCGGTGGAAGCGGCCAAGGTGTTCGAGGTTGAATGAGAAGAGCATGCTCGGGCTGAAGTTCTGGAAGTAGCACGAGAGGCACGTGTCGAGCGGGTCGCGTTTGCAATAGATCACGCGAGCGCCCGGAGCGATCGAACTGGCGAGGCCCAGATGCAGGAAGTTGGTCGGGAGTTTGTCGGTAACGCGTGGTTCGCCGTCGGCGAGGCCGTCCAAGAGCGTCGCGTAGCGTTTGGCAGCGCGGCTGGCGGCTTGGCGGCGGATGCGTGCGGGGGATCGCACGATCGGGAGGCGTGCGGTATCGGGCGGATCAAGCTCGGCGGCGATGTTGGTGAGCAGGCCCCGCTCGTCGCCGCCGAAGACCTGGGGATGGCTCGAGAGGATCTGCTCGACGAGGCTCGTGCCCGAGCGGGGCATGCCGACGATTAGCACGGGGCGGCTTGATGGGTCCGGTGCGCGGGCGAGGCCGGCGATTGCTTCGGGCGTCCAGTTCTTGATTGACTCGTCGATGGCGCGGTCCATCGCGTCTGGGTCGTAACGGAATCGTTGCATGCGGTTGGAGGCGTCTATCGCCCCTAAAGCAAGGTCGT
>JAJDDL010000190.1 GCA_029260335.1 Phycisphaerales bacterium
CGTCGCGTCATATTGGCGTCGATCGTTGGGACGAGCCTTGAGTTCGTTCACCACAACCAGCCATTGGCGTCGATCGCGGAGGTCGCGCAGGCCGACCTTGCACCAGGCCTCTACGTCCTTCTTGTAGTCTTTGATCGCGGCGTCGGTATCGAGCGGCAGGCTGGCAAACTCCGCTTCATAGCGTTTGCGAACCTCCAGGACCATCGACGCGGGCGACGCGAACGGGTCTGCCGGCACCGGTGCCCGAATCTCTTGTGGACCTGCATCAACGACCGGTGTCCCATTTCCTGGACTCGAACCTGAGGAACGGGCGGCAGCCAGTTGCTCAAGCAAGGAGTTACGTTCGGCTTCCAATCGCCGGATTTTCTCATCGGCCGCCGCAAGCCGATCGCGCAGTGTTGCGATCTCTCGGCGGAGCTGAACTTCCGTTGGTGAGGGAGGATCATCCTGGGCCTGCGCCTTTGGACTAACAAACGAGACCGCAGTTAGGACAAAGACCCCTAGCAAAGTCCGGTGCAGTTTGGAGCTATTCAGCTTCATGGTTCGACTCCCTTTGCGAGTACTCTACCATCGGATTATCCGCGTGCTAGGTCCCTGCGGTTTGGTGATTGATTGAGAACACATGTCTGAAACTACCTCACGCATCGAGGAACTACTCGGTCCGGAGTTGCTTGGCGCGCTAGATCGGTTGGACGTGCTCAGCCGCAAAATGTTCGCGGGCAAGCTGCCGGGCGAGCGTCGGAGCAAGCGGCGCGGTCAGGGCGTCGAGTTCGACGACTTCCGCCCCTACGTGGCCGGTGATGACCTCCGCCATATCGACTGGAACGTGTACGCGCGAAGCGAGAAGTTCTTTCTCAAGCTTTTTCGCGAAGAGGAAGACTTGTCTGTCCACGTTGTTGTGGATGCCAGCGCGTCCATGGATGTGGGGGAGCCGAGCAAGCGGTTGTTTGCCACGCGGCTGGCCATGGCCCTGGGGTATGTTTCGCTGGTCAACCACAATCGTGTGTTGGCGTCGGTCTTTGGAGGGCAATGGGACGACTTCGCGGGACCCATCCGCACACTTGCGCCCATGCGCGGCAGACGCAACGCCCAGCGGCTCGCCGATTTCTTCGTGGAGTCCTTGAGGAAGCAGGATGGGCTCCAATCGAGCCGCCCGCCGCCAGATTTCAACGACATCTGTCGACGGCTGGCCAACTCGCGGGCGGGCAAGGGTGTGCTCGTGTTGATTAGCGATTTTCTCTACCGCGAGGGCTACCTGCCCGGACTGAACTACCTTGCGGGCAACATCGGCGGTGGTGGCTTCGACGCGTATTGCATCCAGGTTCTGACGCCCGATGAAAGAGATCCCGGTCGCCCCGGCGGCACCCTCGTGGGCGATCTCCGTTTGATTGATGCTGAGAGCCCCAACGCCGCAGAAGTGACGATGTCAGGGGCGCTGATCAAGCGCTATCGACAGAGGCTCGCGGAGTTCGTGCAGGGCCTGGAATCGGCATGCAAGGCCCGCGAGATCGATTACATGCTCGTCACGAGCGATCTGGGCATGGACGAGATTGTGCTCGGATCGCTCAGGCGCGTAGGCCTGGTCGGCTAGCCGCTGACGCACTCAAGACAACTAGCGTTTCTGCTTGAGGCCCGACATATCGGGAGCGGCGTTCATCTTCCACTCCGTCCCGGGGTCGACCCATTTGCCCTCGGGTACGGGGGCGAAGTTGAATGGCATGAACGCGCCGGTGCTTGAGGATTCGAACGTCCTGCCGAACTTTTTCTTCTCGCGCGACTGCTCCACGCAGCCGGTGCTCGCGAGCAAGGCGACGACAGAAAGAGCCGCGGCAAGTTCGGGCCACCAACGGATGAGCCGTGACTGCCCGCTCACCCTTTCAACTCCGCGAACAGGGCCTCGTCGATGCCCAGGTACTCGCGCATGTGCTTGTCGTACATCTCGGCATCTTCCTCCCGCGACAGATCCAGGCGCAGTTCGTTGATGACTTTGGTGCCTTGGGCGATCCAAGCGTCGAAGGTCTGTTTGGAGATGTGCTCCTGGATCCACGCGCCGACCGGGCCTCGGAAGGGCGGCCTGGTCATCTGGGAGCCGGGCTTGCCGGTGCGTTGACACACAAATGCGCCCTCGCCGTAGACCTCTTCGGGGGTCTTGGCTTGGACTTGTGGGATTTCCTCGCCCAACTGTTCGAGGAGCTCGCCCATCGCATTCCGTGGCATGAGGTCGCCTCGACTCGAAGCCTCGACGAAGCCCTTTTTGAGAAGCTCGGCGGCTTGGTCGGTCTGACCACTGGCCATCAGGGCTGCTCCGGCGAGTTGGTACGCCTTGCTCATCGCGGGATTGAGCTCCAGGCATCGCTGATAGCTTGCCGCGGCCTCATCAAACCTGCCGGCCTGGTTGAACGCTCCGCCCAACGAGAAGTGGGCCATGTCGTTGTCGGGATCCTCCCGGCACATGTTCTCGAACTGGGCGATCCGCTGGTCAATATCCATCGATGGTCTCCAGCAGCAAGGATAGGAGCTATCGAGCCAATCCCCAAGCGCCGGCCCGGCATCTGGCGTCCGAGAACGCAGCCCGGGTGGGCGTCTGGCGATCCTCCGCGTGAAAGCGAGAGCACCATGGTGGGCAATTGCAAGCTCCCAGGGGCGGCGACGCCGGTATACTTCTGGGATGACAGTGACCGACGCCGCATCCACGCTCGCCTTCGGCTTTCCCAACCTCGGGCCCTGGGAAATGGTCGCGCTTCTCGTGATCGCCCTCTTGCTGTTCGGCAAGCGCCTGCCCGAGGTCGGCAAATCGCTCGGCAAGGGCATCGTCGAGTTCAAGCGCGGCATCAAGGGCATCGAAGACGACATCGATAGCGAGTCCAACCAGCCCGCGGCCAAGAGCGAGACCGCCCGCCCGCCGTTGACATCCGGCGGCGAGGACGAGCGGGTGAGCTTCCAGCAGCCCGAGACCCAGAGCGAGCCGGTGACACCCCCGGCAAGCAAGGCGGGCGAATCGCCGGCCTGATCTGTTCACAGAGTTGACCTAAACGAGGCCCTGGCGCAAGCCTGGGCTTTTTCTTTGCATTCGTCGAAAGCCCAGGCTCACGCCAGGGCCTCCTTTGGGCGTGACCTGATAGGCTCTGGCCATGCGGTACATTTCCATCGTCGTCGCTGCACTCGCGGCAGTTGCTCACGCCCGCCCACCCAACGTCGTCATCGTCTATGTCGACGACATGGGCTACGCCGATGTCGGCTGCTACGGTGCCAAGGGCTTCAGTACCCCCAACCTCGATCGCATGGCCGAACAGGGTGTGCGATTCACCGATTTCTATGTCTCTCAGCCGGTCTGCTCGGCGTCGCGGGCCTCACTTCTCACCGGCTGCTACGCGAATCGCGTCGGCATCAATGGGGCCCTTGGCCCCAACGCCAAGCACGGCATCAACAGCGAGGAAACCACGCTCGCCGAGGTGTGCAAGAGTGTGGGGTATGCGACCGCCATGTTCGGCAAGTGGCATCTTGGCCATCGCACCGAGTTCTTGCCCGTGCATCACGGGTTTGACGAGTACTACGGCATCCCCTATTCCAACGACATGTGGCCCTGGCATCCAAGCCTGGCGAAGTTCGATGATCCCGTGAGGCGTCGCAAGGAGGGCTATCCGGATCTGCCTTTGT
>JAJDDL010000020.1 GCA_029260335.1 Phycisphaerales bacterium
CTCTGCTGGCTGGGGCTGGTTGTTGAAGGCGCGGCGTCATTCTCGACTGGCGAGCCCGGATAGCGGTCGGCGTGGGTGCCGGCGTGTTGGTGGCGCGCGGGAGTTTCTAGCAACTCGAGCACGTCGGCGGGCGAGGTGACCATCGCGGCGCTGGATTGCTTGAGCAGGTCGTTGGTGCCGTCGCATGCAGCGTTGTCGACGCGACCGGGGATGGCCATGACCTCGCGTTGGTGTTCTTCCATGGCTTGGCGGGCAGTGATCAATGCGCCGGAGCGTCGGCCGGCTTCGACGACGAGCACGCCCAGGCTCAGCCCTGAGATGATGCGATTGCGCGCGGGGAAGTTGTCGGCGGTCGGCGTCGTTTGCATGGGCAGTTCGGAGACAACCGCGCCGCGGTCTTGTTCGACGAGGCGGTCGAACAGATCGCGGTTTTCGGGTGGATAGCAGTGAGAGAGGCCGCAACCGAGGACGACGACGGTTTGGCCCGCGGCTCGCGCTGCGCCTCGGTGGGCAGCGGTGTCGATGCCGCGTGCGCCGCCGGAGACGATGACGAGACCGGCTTGTGCGAGAACGCCCGCGAAGCGTTCGGCTTGTTCGATGCCGTAGGCCGAGCATCTTCGCGAGCCAACCATGGCGACGCCGAAGGTGCCGGGTTCACTGAGCGCGAGGTTGCCTCGGACAAACAGGACTTGCGGCGGCGCGGGGATGTTGGCGAGCAGTTCCGGATAGTCGGGTTCGCCCAAGGCGATGATGCGAACGTTGCTCGCGCGAGCGAGTTCGGCTTGTTCGTCGGCGAGAGCGGACGCGGCTTGCAAACCACCTGCGATCGATTGGGCCTTGGCTTGGCCGATGCCTCGCACGCGTTGGAGCATGGAGTAGTTGGCATCGCAAGCGGCGTGGAGCGAGCCGGTGAGTTCGATGAGGCGTGCTGAGAGGGTGGGGCCGAGGCCTGGGGTCATGGCCAGGCGCAGACGAAGGCGGGCGTGCTCGGAGATGGCGGCATGGACCGACATTCCCTTAGCCTATCACAACCCGATCAAATTGCCAGCTTGTTTGTTAGGAAGCCGGTCCGGAGGTTGATCCTAAAGGGTAACTTGTCCAATGTAGCGGTGCCGTGGCATGCGAGGTTCGAGCAGATGCCACACGGTTTGCGCGGAAGTCGCTGCTATCCAGACCCTTGCACACTCGCGTGGCCTTCGTCGCAAGGCCTCCTCAGACCACGGCACCGCCAGACATGATGCTCTAGCCCTGTACGTTGATCAGGACGCCGGGGCGGAGGGTGCGTTGGATGTTGTAGGTGATGCTCAGGCGTCGTTGGATCTGCTCGCGTTCGACCGGCGAGACCTGGCCCAGCTTGGGCGACCCGGAGTTGCTTGGCGGGGCGATCTTCGAACGGGATTGGCGTGGTCGCTGGCTCTCGCCGGCTTGGCGAATGAGATCAGCCCGGGCGCTTTCCATGCTCAGATGCGTGTCGTATGGCAAATCGCCCGGCAGGGACTCCAGGAGATCGGCAGGGCAGACACAGCGTTGCGTGGAATCGCGTGTCGGCTCGGGGTGCGCGACAGGCTCCACTCGGCGAGGGCCAAAGGGTTGGTAGGGCATCGGGATGGGCGAAACCGGATCGACCATGCAGAGTCATGGTGCGAATCGCGGGCCCGGGGCGGGAAGCGGCGGTGAGTCTCATAAGATCGGTCCGGAATGCGTCGGTTTGAGGATTGGGACACGCGGCATTGGTCCTCGGCTCTTTGGTCTGGGAAGGCGTGTTGTTCGGGCGCATCAGGGGGTTGTGGAACGTGCGCACGAGTGAGTTGGACTATGAGCTGCCTGAGGAGTTGATCGCGATCGAGCCGGTCGAGCCGCGAGACTCGGCGCGGCTGCTGGTGATCAGCCGGAGCGATCCGACACGCCTGGAACATCGCACGGTGGCGGATCTGCCGGAGCTGCTCTCAGCGGATGACCTGCTCGTGTTCAATCGCTCACGTGTGGTACCAGCACGGTTTCTGGGAGTGCGCGAGGACACGGGCGGCAAGGTCGAGGGGTTGTATCTGGCCCAAGGAAGCGAGCCCTCGACGTGGGAGTGCATGCTCAAGAGTCGGCGGTTTCGTGAAGGCGCCAGAATCCGTTTGTTTGATCGCGGGGGGCGCGAGAGCGATGTCGTGCTGGAGATGATTGAGCGGGCGCGTGACGGGGCGTGGGTGGTTGGCGTCAAGCCCGAGGGTGCGGACACGCTTGAGCTTTTGGAGCGGGTGGGGCTGCCGCCGTTGCCGCCCTATATCTTGGCGGCTCGCAAGCGGCGGGAAGAGCTCGGCGATCCGGCGTCGGACCTGGAGCACTATCAAACGGTGTACGCGAGGGAGGCTGGGTCCGTCGCGGCACCGACGGCGGGGCTGCATTTCACGCCGGGATTGCTTGAGAATCTGGACAGGCTGGGGATCGAGCGTGGAGAACTTTTGCTCCATGTGGGGATGGGAACTTTTAAGCCGATCGACGCCGAGAACATCGAGGATCATCCGATGCACAGCGAGTGGTGCTCGATGGACGAGGCGTTGGGCGAGGCGATCCGCTCACGAATCGACGGCAACCGACAGGGGCGAGCGATCGCGGTAGGCACCACGAGCGTGCGGACCATTGAGGCGTTCGCCCGAAAAACCGAGGGTGAAAATGCATGGCCGGGGGCGATCGAGACGCGGCTCATGCTTGTGCCGGGCGAGCGATTGCATTGGACGCAGGGGTTGCTCACCAACTTCCATTTGCCGCGTTCGACGCTGCTTGCGTTGGTGGCGGCAATGCTGGATTCGCCGGGAGAATCGGGAGTTGATCGGTTACTCGAGGTGTATCGCGAGGCGGTGCGGGAGCGGTATCGGTTTTACAGCTTTGGCGATGCGATGCTCATCTTGCCTTAGCGCGGTATCCTGACGCGACTGCATCTCGCGCACGCGACGGATCGCGTATGGCAATGGCGGCTCTGGGCACGAATGGATTCGATGCGCCTGGCAAAGCTTCTGGATGGCCTTGGTGTCTCTTGGGGGGGCGTGGACCCAGGCGCGATCGATGTGGCTCTTGTGACCGAGCGGTCTGATGAAGTGGGGCCGGGGTCGCTCTTCATCGCGAGGTGCGGCGAGAAGACCGATGCGAGACGGTTCATTCCCGACGCCGTGAAGGCCGGGGCGAGTTGTGTCTTGAGCGATCTGAGCTGCCCCACTCCTGAGGGGGTGTGCCTCGTGCGGGTCGATGATCTGGCGCGGGTGACGGCGGTGGTTGCAGAGCGGTTCTTTGGGGAGCCTTCGCGGGCGTTGAAAGTCGCGGGGATCACGGGGACCAACGGCAAGACGACCGTGGCCCATGCGATTCGACACATTTTGAACCAGGATCGGCGGACCTGCGGCTTGATTGGGACGGTTGAGACCGATGACGGGGTGAGTTGCCTGCGATCGAAGCTGACGACGCCGTTTGCGATCGATCTCAGCCGGGGCTTGCGTGGCATGGTGGACGCAGGGTGCACCAGAGCGGTGGTGGAAACTTCGAGTCATGCGTTGAGCCAAGGCCGGGTCGCGGCGATCGGATTCGATGTCGGCGTGTTCACGAACCTTTCGGGCGATCACCAGGATTTTCATGGGTCGATGGAGGCGTATGCGGACGCGAAGGCGATTCTGTTTGCGGGATTGGATTCAGACGGTGTGGCGATTGTGAACGCGGATGATCCGTGGTGCGAGCGGGTTGTTGGCGGGTGTGGCGCTTCGGTTGTCAGGTGCAGTGCGGGAGCGAGAGAACCTGAGGCGAGCGAAGGCGACGTTGCATCAGGAAATGCGTGGGTTCGGGTCGTGTCGAGTTCGCTGGATGGGCTGGTGATGTTGATGGCCGGGCCGTTCGGCACGTTTGAAGTTCGATCGAGTTTGATTGGATCGTTTAACGCGATGAACTTGTTGCAAGCTTCGTGCGCTGCGTATGCGTTGGGGGCGAGTCGGGAGCAGATTTGCTTGGGGCTTGCGAGCTTTGGCGGCGTGCGCGGCAGGCTTGAGCGGGTTTCAAATGCGCCCGCCGTGTTTGTGGACTTTGCGCATACCGACGATGCGTTGCGTGCGGCTATTGAAGGGCTTCGCCGGGCGATGCGTGAGGATCAGCGGTTGATCGTCGTGTTCGGGTGCGGCGGGGATCGGGATCGGACCAAGCGGGCGCGGATGGGTCGCGCGGCGTGCGCGGGCGATGTCGTGTATCTGACGAGCGACAATCCTCGGACCGAGGATCCGATGCGGGTCATCGAGGATGTGCGCGAGGGGATGGATGATCGCGCGGCCGTGTTCGTTGAACCCGACCGCAGGGACGCGATCTTCGGTGCGATTCGTGAGGCGAGAGCCGAGGACGTTGTGCTGCTCGCGGGTAAGGGCCATGAGCTTGAGCAGATCGTGCCCGATGGGAACGGCGGCGTGCGGCGGATCGCGTTTGACGATGCGGAAGTTGCGCGGGAAGCGGTGGGCGAACGAGATGACGGATCGAGCGAACGCACTCCTGTGGTTCATGTGCCGGCGGCACAAGGAAGTGCGGGGGTGAAGCGATGAGCCGCGAGACGGATCCATTTGAAAGTCTGGAACGGGTGCGGCGGGTGTGCGGCGGGGAGTGGATTTCTTCGCCGAGAGCTGACACGGCGGTGTTCGGGGCTTCGATCGACTCGCGAGAGATTAGCGATGGCAACGTGTTCTTTGCGCATCGGGGCGAGCGCACGGATGGGCATCGGTATGTTGATCGGGCGTTGCAAGCGGGTGCCGGGCTTGTCGTGGTGGACGATCCACAGGCGATGGAAACCGTCGACCTCACGGGGCCTGTGCTCTGCGTGCCAAGCGTCACCGAAGCGATGGTTGATCTTGCACGGGCTCGGCGGGCGGCAATGCGCACGACAACCGTCATTGGCGTCACCGGTTCTTCGGGAAAAACAACGACGACCCGGCTGATCGATAGCGTTCTGAGGAAACGACTTCGCGGGTCGGCCTCTGCCAAGTCGCACAACAACACGCTTGGGGTTTGCCTGACCATTCTCACTGCGGCGGCGGACGGAGAATAACTCGTCGCCGAGGTTGGTACGAGCGCGCCGGGAGAGATCGCGGCGTTGTGCGAACTGCTTCGACCGAGTATCGGCGTGGTGACCAGTATCGGGCGGGCCCATGTCGAGGGGCTTGGGTCGATCGAGGCGATCGCGCGGGAGAAGGCGGCGTTGGTGAATGGATTGGGCGATTCGGGGCTTGCGCTGGTGGCGTCGCCTTGCCAGCCAATGGATGCGGCACTCCAGACCTATGCGCATATCGTTCGAGTCGGGGTCGCCGAGGACGCGGACTTTGCGTTGCGCGATGTCGTGATGAGCGATAGAGGTCTTCTGTTTTCGGCCGGGGATGCTCGGTTTGAGTTGCCTGCGGTCGGGGCTCACAACGCGTTGAATGCCGCGTTTGCGATCGCGATCGGGCGGGCGATGGATTTGGATGATGCAGAGATCCGCGAAGGCCTCGCGACTGCGGAAATGCCGACGATGCGGCTCGAACTGGAACGCTTCGGCGGCATCACGGTCCTGAATGACGCGTACAACGCGAATCCGGATTCCATGCTCGCGGCGATCGCGACCTTGGAGGCAATGGAGCATGACGGCAGACGGATTGCGATGCTCGGGGACATGCTCGAGTTGGGCGATTCGAGTGCGTCGGCTCATCGCGAGATTGGTGACCGGCTCAATCAAGGATCGATTGACCTTGCGGTTCTGGTTGGGCCGGCGATGCGCGGAGCGTACGAGGAACTGCGATCGTCGGGGCTGCGTGCGATCCATGTAGAGGAACCCGAGTTAGTTGAAGAGACTCTGGGGTCATTCGGCGAGGAGACTCGTGACGGCGACCTTGTGCTCATTAAAGGATCGCGGGGGATGCGGATGGAGCGGTTTGTGCAGGTGTTGCGCGAGTCGCGCGTGCCTGATGTGGCGATTCCTTTGCGCACTCCTGAGGCACGGCCGGCGTAACCATGCTTTATCTCCTCTTTGATGCCATGCGGGACTGGCTCGATCGAATCGGGCTCTATCGATTTCTGCAGGTGTTGGAC
>JAJDDL010000191.1 GCA_029260335.1 Phycisphaerales bacterium
GGGCAAGCGCCTCGTTCGCGATTGGCTCCGTTCCCCCCTGGGGCTGATCGATCCAATCCGCGAACGCCACGCACGTGTCGCCATGCTCATAGGCGATCGCGTGCTCGCCGATCGATTGCGCGATGCGCTCGAACCCGTGCAAGACGTCGCGCGAATCGCCGGTCGCCTCGCATTAGCCCGCGCCACGCCGCGCGACGTCGTCGCCCTCGGCCGCTCACTCGAATCGCTCGCTAAGCTCAGCGAATCGCTCGAAGGCGCGTCATCATTCGAGCCCTTGCACGCGCAGCTTCTCCAACTACAGACGGCCCTCGTGCCACTCGCCGAGCGCATCACGTCGTCGTGCGTCGAAGAACCACCCGCGCACCTGCGCGAGGGCGGCCTGATCGCCGACGGCGTGGACGCCGAGCTCGACGAGGCCCGCACCCTTCAATCCGACGCGGGCGTGTGGCTCGCCGAATACCAGGGCCAGCTCATCGAAGCTCACGACCTGCCGAGCCTAAAGGTCGGGTACAACAAGGTCTTCGGCTACTACATCGAGCTGCCCGCCGCCCAGGCCCGCAAGGCCCCCGACATCTTCACGCGCAAGCAGACCCTCAAGAACGCCGAACGCTACATCACCCCCGAACTGAAGACCTTCGAGGACAAGGTCCAGAGCGCCGAGGCCCGCGCTGTCGAACGCGAACTGCAGCTCTTTGAAGAGCTGTGCGAGCTCGCCCGCACCGAGCTTGCACGCATCCAGGCCATTGCCGACATCGCCGCCCAGCTCGATGTCCTGCTTTGCTTTGCAGACAAGGCAATCGCCCGCCGTTGGGTTGCGCCCGAGATGACCGAGGATCGGTCTCTGGAGATCCACGCCGGGCGTCATCCTGTCCTCGATGAGTCCTTGGAAGGCAACTTTGTCGCCAATGACACGGCACTAGGGCTTCACGAAACCCCCGCCCACCTCGCGCTCATCACCGGGCCCAACATGGCCGGCAAGAGCACATATATTCGCCAGACCGCGCTGATCTCCCTGCTCGCCCACGCCGGGAGCTTTGTGCCCGCCGACCGCGCGACCATCGGCCTCACCGACCGCATCTTCACCCGCGTCGGCGCCGACGACGCGCTGCACCAGGGTCAATCCACCTTCATGGTCGAGATGACCGAGACCGCCAATATCCTGAACAGCGCAACGGGCAACTCGCTTGTCATCCTCGACGAGATCGGTCGCGGCACGAGCACGCTCGATGGGCTGAGCCTCGCGTGGGCCATCGCCGAGCGCCTCATCGAACTCGGCTGCCGAACTCTGTTTGCGACCCACTACCATGAGCTCACCGAGCTCGAATCGCGCATCCCCGATCGGGCGTGCAACCTGCGCGTGCTCGTCCGCGAGTGGCAAGAACAGATCACGTTCCTGCATCGCATCGAACCGGGCAAGACCGACCGCTCCTACGGCGTCCAGGTCGCCCAACTCGCGGGCGTCCCCCGTTCGGTCGTCGAACGCGCCAAACAAGTCCTTGAGAGCCTGAGCGTCCAGGAAGAGACCTTCGACGTGGGCCGCGTCGTGGAACAGGCCCCTCCCGCCAATGGTCAGATGGCGCTGTTCACCGAGTTCCTGCCGCATCCGGCGATTGACCGACTCGCCGAGCTCAAGCTTGAAGCAATGAGCCCGATGGAAGCGTTCGATGTGCTGCGCGAACTCGCAGACAAGGTCCAGGACCAGAACTAGCGTGTGATGAGTTCAAATGCAGCGGTGCCATGGTATGCGAGTCTTCGAGCAATACCACGCCAATTGCGCGGAAGACGCCGCAATCCAGGCTTCTGCACATTCGCGTGGCCTTCGTCGCAGCCCCTCCTCAGGCCACGGCACCGCTCCAACGCGCAAAAAAAAGAACGCGACGAATCGCGTTCTTGAGGAATCGAATGCATCAACGCTCGGCTAGATATCCGCCCGCGTCCCGATGGCCTCGATCTCGTCGCCCCCGGGATCGGTCCAAGTACCAGACATCTTGTTGCCCTTCAATGTGCCCTTAAACTCAAAGATCTCTCCATCGGGATCCGTGAGCTTCATGAACAGCTCGGAGCCCTTGAGCTTGATGTCGTGCAGAGGCATCTCCATCCCCATGGCGTCGGCGGATCCTGTCAACGCTCCATCTTCACGCAAAAACGTGAGCCGAACCTCGATCGTGGCCCCGCCCTCGGGCTCGACCACCATGTCCCACATCCCATCGAGCTTGCCGTAGGCCGGGCCAGTCGGCTTCGACTCGGCCGATGCCGAGACCCAGTTGCCAGGTGCGGCAGACCCAGCCGGGACATACAGCCCATTAAAGTACTCTTCCCAGTTCTCGCCATCGCTCGACTCATGGATGTGCTGGCGAACCTGCCCCTGCTCGTTGGGCGTGAACACCATCTTGTGCTGCAGGACTTGGCCTTCGTACGTCTTGCGCTCGCCGCGGAATCGCAGGGCGCCGTCTTCCCACACGCCCGCGGTCTCAAGCACGCCCTTGGAATCCACCCAGATCTGCTTCCACGTGCGTGAGACAGGCTCGTAGTAATTCATGCTCTTGCCGGTGCCGCCGCTTGCGCTGGTCCAGTTCTCCATCAGCACCAAACCGCCCTCGAGCAGGTCGATACGGTTGTGTCCGATGAGCGTGCCGCCGGCGTTGTACACGTCCCACTCGCCAACCCAGAAATCAAACTGCCGAAGCTCCTCGCCTCGCACCTCGGTCCGCATCGCGTCCACAAACTTCGCAAAGCGTGGATCGCCGCGCAAAGAGTCCAGATCCGAGTCTTGCTTGACCGTATCCAGATTCCGGGATGTCGCGAACCCGCCGTCGACGGATTTCATCAGCGCCTCAAACGACGCATCGCTCTTGCCCTGCAGCGCATAGGCACACCCAAGGTTGTACAGACCCAACGCATGGAACTGGCTGCCCGAGGGCGCAAGCTCCACGGCTTTGCGATGCGCCGGAATCGCCTTCTCCAGGTTCCCGGTCACGTGCAGGCAATACCCCATCTGGAACCACGCCTGGGCGTTTTCCGGCTGAGCCCTGGCGATCTTCTCATAGAGCACCGCCGCCTCGGCAAACTTGTTCTGTTGAAACAACGCCCCGGCATCCTGCATCGTCGGCACGTCGGCATCCGGCTGCACCGAAAGCGTTGGCATCACCGACGCCATCGCCGACACCGGCACCATCAGTCCCGCCCCTGCAACAACCGCGAGCACGCGGGCCTTGGTAGAAAGCTTCATTCTCTTTCCCTTTCAAAATCTTGCTTGGTTGGATCAACTTCGTGCGGGCCGTCGAGAGCCTCGTCAGCAGCCGCACCCACTCCCGTGCTTTGTACCAGAACGCGAGCCCCAAGGTGGCATCGCCCCAAGGAGTCTCTCACTAGCAGTCATCGAATCCGCCGCTCAATCGACGCGATCTGCCTCTCCAGCCGTCCGAGCGATCGCCGTAGATCCTCGATCGCTCGTATGTCGCCCGCCCTGGCCTCGATGCGATCGACCTCTCGCTCCACGTCCTGCACCCGCCGAGTCAGGTCATTGACCGGTCGCTCGACGTCCCGGGACACCCGGTCATCCAACTCGCGCAGGTCTCGATCCAGGTCGCGTATCCGAGCTCCGTCATTGCCCAATCTCTCGGCGGGTCGCTCGGCTCGAATCTCAACAAGCAACTGCTCCAGACGCAGTTCCACGCTGTCCTTCTCCGATCGCGGCAACGTCGATCTCTCACGAAACAAGCCTCGCTCGATCCGATCGAGCCTCGCCAGAATTGCCCGCTCGACCGGCGTCGCGTTCTGAAGGACAGGATCCGGGGCCAGTTGTGGATTCGGATCTTCCGGTTGCAGACCCCGCTCTGGCTCCGCAAACGCCAGCGCCCCCAACACCAGGCCCACCGCGACCACCACAGTTGCGTTTCGCATGACAGATCCTCCGGCCATCATCATTGGCCATCCAGAGATATGAGCGACCATGCCCGAGGCTGCCAAACGAGCTACGCCGAGGCCTCAGGCGGGTTGTCCTCCGACGCTCGACTCTCCGC
>JAJDDL010000192.1 GCA_029260335.1 Phycisphaerales bacterium
CGGCCTTGCACTGGGCGATGATGTTACGGGCATGGCCTCGCCCGCCGGGCAAGTAGAGGTATCCATCAAGCATCGCGATGGCGAAGAACTTCTCGATGCGCTCTCCCGTTCGGTGGACTCGCTACTCTCAGCCGGCGATGAGATCGTCATGGGATTGCCTCTGAATATGGACGGGACGCACGGGCCGCGGGCAAACCTCGCCGAGGCGTTTGGAAAACGGCTGGCTGAACGGACCGGGCGCGTCGTGCATTACCAGGATGAACGTCTCACGAGCGTGGACGCCGAGTGGTCCTTGGATGGCTCGGGGCTGACTCGCGGGCAGAAAAAAAAGCGGCGAGACCAGATCGCCGCGGCGAAGATCCTGGAGGGGTTTTTGCGGGGTGATTCCAGCGAGCAGGCATAAGCCCTGTGCTCTGATCGGTAATTTGGGGGCCACACAGTCATGAGGCGAACCGGTCCGTCGGCGAACAATACATGGATCTGGGGCGTTCGCTCTCTGTGAGGCCAAGCACCAAGGAAGGGGGCGGGCATGATGATGATGAAGCTTGTGATGGGGTCGATGCTTTTCGGGCAGGCGGCTGCACAGGATCAGGTCAAGCCGCCAGTCTTGGATGAGACGCACATAGAAGCCGCAACTCTGCAAGACCTCCAACCGGTCGTGATCGTCACGAACGAGCAGGCACAGGAGGCCTGGCGCGAGCAGATCGCGATGATCGACAACGTCGATGCCCTGTTGCTTGGGCTCGAACGCTCGGGCGGGCAACTCCAAACGCTGCAGGCGCAGATCCGTTACACGAAGTTCTTCCCCTTCGAGGGCGATCAGCAGACCCGGAGCGGCACGCTCTACTACGTCGTCGAGGGGGAAGGCGAGGACTCGCGTCGCAAGTTCGCGGTGCACTTCACCGAGCTGGAGTTCGATGACCGGATCGAAAAGGGCGAGGATCGCAGCTACGTGTTCGACGGGCAATGGCTCGTGGAGAAACTGCACAAGGAGAAGCAGCTCTTCAAGCGGCAGGTCGTGCCGCCGGGACAACAGTTCGACCCGCTGCGCTTGGGCGAGGGGCCCTTTCCGATTCCGATCGGCCAGAGCCGCGACGAGATCCTCGAGCGGTTCGACGCGACATTGCTGGCGACCGACGAAGGGCTCGAAGAGTTCCTTGAAGACCAGGCTGTGATTGATTGGCTCAAGAGCGAGCACCATCCGACGTTCCAGTTGCTGCTCACGCCGCGCGAGGAGTTCGCGGCAGAACTCGACCTGGCGGAGATCCGGATCTGGTATCGCAAGGCCGATCTCTTGCCCCGCGCGGCATGGACACGAGCGGTCAACGGCAATGAATCGACGATCCAGCTGATCAACCAAGTCGACAACTCCGAAGTCCCAAGCGAGATGCTCGACACACGCGTGCCACCAAACGGATGGGACGTGGAGATCACCGGTTGGCGAGGGGACGCAGGAGGCACGCCGTGATGCGCACAAAGCTGCTTTCGTTCGTCCTCTGCGGCTCGCTCGCGATGCCCGTCTCGGCGCAGCCGGGTCAGGAAGGCGCCGACGGGCTGCCACCGATCGAACTCTCCGCGAGCGTCACGCGCCTCGTCGAAGCAAAGCACCTGAGCGAGGACGAACGGCGAGCCGCCCGGCTTCGCCATGGTCTCTGGCAAGAGTCGGACCTCACGAACCCAGACAATCGTGCACGCGCGGCTCTGCAGCGCGGGGCCTTTGGTGATGCCTCATTGCTTGACGAGGCCATCGCGGCAGAGCTGCGAGCCGCGGGCATGATCGCCCGAGGCGAGCTCGAAGAAGCATCGCGACTGCTCGAAGGCCAAGGATCGATCAAGGCCATTCGGTTGCGGGCCGAGGCGCTGAGCTTGCTCGGTCTGCATGCCGACGCCGACCGGGCACTGGATGCGCTCATTCGACAGATGGGGCGCGAGCTCATCACCGACGCGGATGAACTGAGCGAGGGCGTGCGGGGCTTGATGCTCCGCGAACGGCTCGGCGGCACGCGAAGAAACGTCGAAGGCGACGAACAGACGCGGGCAGCCGTGCGGGCGGATTTTCAGACCATGAGCGGCCTGGTCGCCCGAGCCCGCGATGAGCTGGATCGCATGAGCTGGCAAGCCCGGCTCGTAGAGTCCGAGCTGCTCTTCTCCAAGGACAATCGGGCCCAGGGGATCGAGGCCGCGGTCGAGACGCTCGGTCTGAACCAGGGCGTGAGCGAGGCGTGGTTCCTGCTGGGC
Organism: Phycisphaerales bacterium; assembly: GCA_029260335.1. Taxonomy (GTDB): domain Bacteria; phylum Planctomycetota; class Phycisphaerae; order Phycisphaerales; family UBA1924; genus S146-42. The sequence continues at coordinate 2,239 of JAJDDL010000192.1, forward strand.
AATCACTTCGTGGACACGTTTAGCTTCGTACGCGCAGTGCATGTGGCGCAAAAGCTCGATGAGCTGCGCTGGAGCATCGTGGGCGAGGACGAACAGCGGTCGGTGTATGGCGACCTCATCCGGGCTCGCGAGCGCCTCCGGCAGAACGACGCAGAGCGGGCAGCTGAGATCCTCGAGACACTGCTCGAACGATTCCCCAAGCATCGCAAAGCCCTCGCCTTGCGCGCAGCGACGGCCGCGGCGAGCTTCGATGAGCAAGACACCAAACGATGGCTCGATCGCTACGACGCGCTGGGCCCCGGGGCTCCCGAAGCGCTGTTCGAGGTGGGCAAGCAGCTGAGCGAAGATCGCCAGTACGCAAGAGCCGCAGAGTATTTGGAAGCCGCACACGAGCGGCTGGAGACATGGCCCGAACCGATCATCGAGCTAGGACTGCTAGAAATGCAATCCGGCAGGGACATCCGAGCCCGTGAGGCACTCTCGCGAGCGATGCGCCTGGACCCATTCCACGCCCGCGCAGACAACAGCCTCCGGCTCATCGAAGAACTGCTGACATACTCGAAAATCGAGAGCGAACACTTTGAGATCTGCTACAAGCCCGGGATCGACGAACTGCTTGCCCGCGAGATGGTGCCGATCCTCGAACGCATCCATGCCCGCGTGTGTGGCTCCGAAGCCGGCGGGATCAACCACGAGCCGGCGGTCAAGACGGTCATCGAACTCATGCCCGACCACCGTTGGTTCAGCGTCCGCATCACAGGCATGGCCGGGATCCACACGATGGCGGCCGCGACCGGGCCCGTGATCGCGCTGGAGAGCCCGCGCGAGGGCCCGAATCACCTGGTGGGCGAGTACGACTGGGCTCGCGTCATCCAGCACGAATACACCCACACCGTGACCCTCAGCCGCACGAACAACCGCATCCCCCACTGGTTCACCGAAGCCGCGGCGGTGTACCTGGAAGACTCGCCCCGAAGCTGGGATTGGTGTCAGCTGCTCGCCGAGAAGTACAAGACCAACGGCCTGTTCGGCCTCGAAGAGATCAACGTGCGATTCACCCGGCCGGTCGAGCCGACCGATCGCACGCAGGCGTACGCCCAGGGCCATTGGATGTACGCGTTCATGATCGACCGATGGGGCGCAGAGGCGCCGCTGATGCTGATGGATGAGTATGCCAAGGGCACGACCGAGGCCGACGCGATGCGTTCGGTGTTGCAGATCGAGCCCCAGGAGTTTCTGAGCGAGTTCATGGGGTACGCCGAGGCGGACATCCGTCGTTGGGGGCTCATGACGCCCGAGGGCATGCCGAGTATCCATGAGTTGCGCAAGGAGTACTTTGATGCGCCCGATTCACCTGGGAGCGTAACGCCCGAGGCGATCGAATCCTGGCTTGCGCAGTATCCCGATCACCCGGATGTGCTGATGCTGGCACTGAGCGACGTCTTGGATTTCGACAAGGGCGAGGGCGCAGATTTCATGGATCTGGGTGAGCAAGAAATCGATCTCTTAGAACGACTGGCCAGGATGCGATCGGCGGATCCGATGCCCCGGCGAATGCTCGTGCGATACTACATGAACGCCGACGACGCTGCGGGCGCTATCCGCCACTTGGAATGGCTCGATGCGCGCGAGGAGCACAGCCCTGCGTACGCCGCCGAGCTTGCGAGGCGGTATGAGAGCGAGGGCGACCTTGAGCGTGCCCAGGAGAAAGCCGAGCGGGTGACACAGATCGCGCCCTTTGATGCCGCCGCTCGGGAATCGGCCGCACGAGCGGCGATCATGCTCAAGGACTTTGCCAACGCGCTCCGCCACCTGGAAGCTCTTGCCATGATCGAGCCGGACAGAGAAATCCACGCCAAGCGGATCG
>JAJDDL010000193.1 GCA_029260335.1 Phycisphaerales bacterium
ACACCCCAACTACAACATCGAATGCGGTTCGCCGAGCGATGTGGTGTGGTATGACCTCGCGATGCGGCAGTACAACGATCATCCACCTCCGGGAGTCTTATCTGGGCCCAGCCCAGATGCCGATCTGACGCCCCGGAGTAGCACACTCCGGGGCGTTTTTCGTTTTGGACTGCGCGTCGTAGCTGTCGTGGTTATCCGCTGCACAAAGAGCCTTTTGAAGGCATTGGTATTCACAGGAGGTTCAGCTTGGACATAACACGCTGACATAGAACAACTCGATCCACTCTGGCGATGGCTGGCGGCGTACCCGGTCTGCGCGATGCGTATGGGCGCGGGGCGTCCCGCAGCAGTTTCTAACCTCGTCAGTGCCGGTGGTTTTGGTAGCTCATTGGGTAGAGCACACGACTGATAATCGTGGGTAGCGGGTTCGAATCCCGTCCAACACACCAAGTTGGCTTGAAACCAACTCACCAAGTTGGGTCGAGGGCACAACCCAACGCCGGCGCCGGCCGGCGTGCGTGATGCGCCTTGGAGTTCGCTCTGAAGCGTGGATCGCGCGACCGGCACCGTGAAAACGGCTTTGCGGCGGCGACGCAAGCTCTGTTCGGCCTTCGGGCCCGCTCGAGAGCCTTGGGCGCTTCGGCGCTCAACGTGATCGGTGCGCGCCGGATGTGCTCAAACAGAGTGAGCCCGCCGCCCCGCCGTGAGTATCGGGGTGAACGCCGAAGGACTGCTCTCGACCTGCATTTGAAGAACGCCCAGGCGATGCCCTGGGCTCGAAAAGGAGGCCCTGGCGCGAGCCTGGGCTTCGGCGGTGTCCGAATCGCGGGCGTCCTGGAAAAGAAGGAAAGCCCAGGCGTGGACCTGGAATCAAAGGAGGCCCTGGCGCAAGCCTGGGCTTCGGAGGCGTCCGAATCTCGGGCGTCATGGAAAGAAAGGAAAGCCCAGGCTTGCGCCAGGGCCTCTTTTGGAAGATAAGCCCAGGCTTGCGCCAGGGCCTCTTATAGGAGGTGCGACATGATTCTTGGGAATCGAATCCGTAAGCACGAGCGGGGCCTGCTGTTCCGTCGTGGCGACTTTGCGCGCGTGCTCTTGCCGGGCAAGCACCGGTTCATCAGCCGTGTGTGGGCGTGGCGTCGTGACCGTGTGGAGGTCATGAGCATGCTCACGCCGCGCTTTCGGCACGCGCTGCTTGATTCGCTCGTGAAGGAAGCTGACCTGCGCGCCGAGCTCGACGTCATCGACCTCGCAGACAGCGAGCGAGCGATCGTCTGGCGCGCAGGGCGCGTGATCGAGGTGCTCGGCCCGGGTCTGCACGCCTTCTGGCGTGACCCGGCGCAGCGCGTCGAGCGGTTCGAGGCGAGCCACGAGCCGTTCGACCACGAGCGGATCGAGGCGATCATGCGCCACGCGAGCGCCGCCGACAAGCTCCAGGTCATCGACGTGGAGCCGCACGGCGTCGCGCTGCTCATCGTCAACGGCAAGCTTGAGCGTCAGCTCAACGCGGGTCGTTACCTGTTCTGGAAAGGCGCGGGCAACATCCGTGTGCGTGTGGTCGACCTGCGCGAGCGCACCCACGACATCGCGGGCCAGGAGATCCTGACCAGCGATAAGGTGACGCTCCGGCTCAACCTCGTGGTCGCGTACCGCGTCGTAGACGTGTTGCGCGCCGTCGAGACCACGCTCGACTTCGAGCAGGCGCTGTACCGGGAGGCCCAGCTCGCATTGCGAGCCGCGATCGGGACGCGCACGCTCGACGCACTCCTGGCCGACAAGGAGGGCGTGGGTGGCGAGATCCGCAACGGCCTGCGCGAGCGGGCCGAGGCGTTCGGGGTCGAGGTGCGGAGCGTCGGACTGCGCGACATCATCTTGCCGGGTGAGATGAAGACGATCCTGAACCAGGTGATCGAGGCCGAGAAGCGGGCGCAGGCGGAGCTTATCCGCCGACGCGAGGAGACCGCATCGGCACGCAGCCAGGCCAACACGGCCAAGCTGCTCGAGCAGAACCCGGCGCTGGCGCGACTGCGCGAGCTCGAGCTGCTCGGCGAGATCTTGAGGGGCGCCAAGGCGAGCTTCGTGTTGGGCAAGGGCGACCTTGCCGAGCAGATGCGAAGCTTGGTCACCCGGGAAGATGAGTGAGATAGCGGCGGGGGCTTGCCCTCGCCGCTTTTTCGTCAAAGCGCCGGATCAATTGCCGGCGAATCGCCGTAGCCGAACACAACATCGACCGGCTTGTCAAAGACGCGGGCGATCTTGAACGCGACCTCAAGCGAAGGCGAGTACTTGCCGCCCTCGATCGCGTTAAGGGTCTGGCGCGAGACGCCGATGCGATCGGCAAGCTCTTGCTGGGTCATCTCGCCTTGATGGAATCGCAGGGTTCGGATCTGGTTGCGGATCTTGGTCTTTCCCATCACACGCCTCGCCGGTAGTACACGAGCTGGTAGGCGTACTTGACGACCTCAGAGAGAAACATCGAGAACAGGAGGATCTGCATCGTCCACACGTTCTCGATGTCGAAGACCAGGCCGACGACCGCAAAGAAGGCCCCCGCGCCGAGCACCCACGATGCGTTGGATTCCGAACGCCAGGCGATCAGCTTATCGCGTTCATCGCGGTCCTCGGGCTTGCGAACGATCGCCGCGACCGCGTGGCCCGCCGCGAGGACGATGACCATCAGCACGACCGCAACGATGAACGGCGCGACATACGCGGCCATCTCGGTCACGCCCCGAGCCATCATGCTCCCGGCATACGCGAAGTAGCCGCCGAGCACGAAAACCATGCTCGCGAGCTGAATCCAGACACTCTTCTCTTCAATTGACACGCTCATGGTGACTCCCTGGCGGCACTGAAGACAGATGTTCTTGACGCCATGACAAGTATACTTGACACTTGAAATGATGTCAAGAGTTCTTGACATGCGATCTGCCCAAACCGAAGAATTCATCGCTATTGCTATTGAGACTCAGTCGCAACATGGCTAAAGTCGATCTCCCCGGCCGTCATTGGTCGGATTGAGCACTGGAGCAAGCTATGCAGACCCGGCCACTGCGGCGGGCCCGGCGATTCGCCGCGCCCCGCGCGTTCACGCTTATCGAACTGCT
>JAJDDL010000194.1 GCA_029260335.1 Phycisphaerales bacterium
GCGACCTGGGTGTAGGTGATCCCCTTCATGCCGCCGAGCACGGCGTAGACGAACACGATGCCCGTGCCGATGATGACCCCTAGCGTGACGTCGATCTCGAGAAAGCGGCTGAAGACGACGCCGACGCCACGCATCTGGCCCGAGACGTACGTGAAACTCACGAAGATCGCGCAGACGACCGCGACGACCCGGGCCGCTTGGGAATCGTATCGATCGCCTATGAAATCCGGCACGGTGTACTTGCCGAACTTGCGGAGGTAGGGCGCAAGCAACAGGGCGAGCAGGACGTATCCGCCGGTCCAGCCCATGAGATAGACAGACCCGAAGTAGCCTGAGAAGGAAATGATGCCCGCCATAGAGATGAACGAGGCGGCGCTCATCCAATCGGCGGCGGTCGCAGCTCCGTTGGCAATCGGATGCACGCCCTTGCCTGCGATATAGAACTCGCCCGTGGAGCGAGCCCTGGACATCAAGGCGATGCCGAGGTACAGGGCGAAACTTAGCCCGACGATCACGAATGTCCACGCTTGTACGTTCATGTCAGTCCTCGCCCACGCCGTACTTCGCGTCGAGGCGATTCATGACGACGACGTAGATCAGGATGAGCACGACAAACACGTAGATCGAGCCCTGCTGGGCGAACCAGAAGCCGAGCTTGACGCCGCCGATTCTGACCGAGTTGAGCGGTTCGACGAGGATGATGCCGAAGAGGTAGGAGACGCAGAACCAGATCGTGAGCAGGACGGCGAGGCAGATCAGATTTGCCCGCCAGTAGCTGGCGCGAGGCGTGCGAGCGTCGCTCGGGTCGCGTTGTGGGGTGTCTTCAGGCACGCTCTGGTTTCTCCCGCCGTTGGATAAGGCTCCGTGCAACGAAGGGCCGAGCATATCAAGCCCCAATCTGTTGTGTCTCCAGACTCTCGACAGGAGGCGATCGTGGCTCATTCTGCCGAATCACCATCGATTGCCACTGAGAATCGCGGATTGCTCTGCTGCAATCGCGATCGCACGGATTCGTGACTCTGGGTTTGTCCTGGGGGTTTTGCTGGAAGTCAGGACTCATGGCTCCCGGGTTGCAACCCCGATCAAGATCTGATAACCTGAATAAACGACCCACTATTCTTGTATTGCCCCGAGGTGATCCATGCTCACGAACACACCGTGGTCTCGAGCGACTTGGAAACGCGTTTGTCGGGTGCACTTTGAACCGCGGGCTAGCTCCTTGCCCACAGCCATGGCCGCTGCAGTTTGTGCATCTGTCGCTCTTGTGGGGTGCGAGGAAGACACGCCCGCTACGGCCTTGCCGACAACCCAGGCGCAAGCGGCAACTCCCAGAGATCAGGTTCGCGAGTTGTTCGTCACCCATTGTGCGGCTTGCCACGGGCTCGACGGGCACGGCGACGGCCCCGCAGCCGAGCAGCTCTTTCCGAGACCTCGCTCGTTTGCCGACAGCCCCTTGCGATTCGCATCGCTCAAGGAGGGCCCGGACGCGGCGCGGGAGGGCATTGTCCGGACGATCCGCTTTGGGATGCCGCGCAGTGCGATGCCTGGGTTCGAGGGTGTGCTCAGCAGTGAGCAGATCGATGACGTCGCAAACTACGTCTTTGAGCAAGGTCAGGGAGTCGCTCAGGCCCACGCGATTGAACCCCAGAAGATGCGCCGGCTCATCTCGACGGTCCCCAATCTCGAACGCCCCGGCATGATCGCACGAGGACGCGAGCTGTTCTCAAGTTGGAAATGCACAAGCTGCCACGGCGTCAGCGGGCACGGCGATGGTGAGGAGATGAACCGGCTCGTGGATTCGATCGGAATGCCGATCCAACCCGCGAATCTCACTTCTGGGTTGTTCAAATCGGGCGGCACGCCGAGCGAGATCTTTCGCGCAATCGCCAATGGTGTTCCGGGCACGCCCATGACGCCTTACGGCGGGCTCTTGCTCCGCGATGACGTCGATGGCACAACGTACACACAGGATGTGTGGGCGCTTGTGGCCTACGTCCGAAGCTTGGCGCCGAAGTGGCGAACCGGCGGGGCAACCTCCGGCTTGGAACTTGAGATTCACGATCTTTCGAGCGAAGCGATGCTCGGCGATCTCTCGCATCCGGACTGGGTCCATGTGAACTGGCAGCAGGTCGCCCTGCGGCCTACGTGGGAGCGCTCGGCTGAGCCGATCTCGGCGCATGTGGCGGCGGTGCGTACGGGCAATCGCGTAGGCCTGCTGCTTTCATGGCAGGACGGCACGATGGATATCGATAAGGACATCGGGGTGTTCCCCGACGCCTCGGCGGTGATGTTCGCGATGGATGGCAGAGTCCCCGCGATCCCGATGGGGGTGGGCATTGATGGCTCAGCTCCTGCCGGACGCGTCAATATCTGGCTCTGGAAGGGTGATCGCCAGCGTGATGCCAGCGCCGGGCAGCGGCAGCTGACGCCCGGCGCGGTCGACGCGGATGCGTCGGACCGATTCGAGTTCCCGGTCACGCTCGATGGCGACGGCCCGAGATTCGAGCCCAACGACGAGGCGGGTTTCTCGCTGCTTCCCTCGGCTTCGGTCGGCAATGTGCACAGTGATCCCGGGCTTGCGTTACACGCGGGGCTCGAGGCAAACGCGTCTGGGTTTGGCACGCTTGAGTATCAGTCCGCTGAGAATCAGGGCGTGAGGGGCTGGGCGGTTTGGTCCCATGGACGATGGACCGCGGTCGTGCATCGCGATGCGCCAGAGGGCCAGGACATCAAGTTCACACGAGGCGCGCGGATCCCCGTGGCATTTGCGGTCTGGGACGGGTCCCAGGGGCATCGAGACGGAACCAAGTTCGTGTCCGGTTGGCACTGGCTGGTCGTTGACTGATCGGTCGGCACCCGAGGAAAGGTCGAGCATGTCCGAGAAACGCAAAGGCGTAGAGTTCGCAAGGCGTCGATTCCTGCAGGCGATGGGAGCGGGATATTTAGCCACGCTTTCGTTCGAGAGCGGCCAGATGCTGCTCGCCGCCCAGCCAGGGGTCGAGAACCCGCTCAAGTTCTATCCAGATCGTGAGTGGGAAAAGCTCTATCGCGATCACTACCGGTATGACTCGTCGTTTACCTGGGTCTGTGCGCCCAACGACACGCACATGTGCCGCCTGCGCGGCTTTGTGCGCAACGGGGTCTTCGTGCGAGCCGAACAGAACTACGACCACGACCGCTGCGGCGATCTCTACGGCAACACGGTCACCAAGGCTTGGAATCCGCGCGGCTGTGCCAAGGGATACACCTTCCAGAAGCGTGTGTACGGGCCATATCGCCTGCGCGGGCCAGTGGTTCGCGCGGGATGGAAGCAATGGGCCGACGATGGGTTCCCGAGCCTGTCAGACAACCCGAGCCT
>JAJDDL010000195.1 GCA_029260335.1 Phycisphaerales bacterium
TGGGGCAACACAATCGGGTCGCCGCCCGGCATCCGGATTTGGACGCCGCCGACGACTAGGTGTTCGATTCCCAGCGACACTCGGTCCTGCACTTTGAGATGTTCTTCCGTGACAATCTGATCAAGCGCTTTGATCCCGACGACAAGTTGCACCAGAACATCACGATCAGTGATGCGGACCGAGATTCCATTGCCAACGACATCGTTCGCAAACTCGAACGGTCGCGCGGATTCCGCGATGAATCTCTGACGCTGTTGGAAACAGCCATCACGGACGCCGACGCAGCCGACCCTGGCTTCCAGGACGCATCGGCCTGGAGCACCGCCCTAGGCGATGATTTAAACAACGCTCTCGGCCAGATGATCGTCCAGCATCGCAGCGAATGGAACGCCAACTGGAACACTGTTATCAACGCAAACTACCGCACCTGGGGCCTTTCGATCGCCGAGCGAGACCATTTCAAAGAAGTGATCTCACAGTTTCAATGGTGGAGTGAAGTCGTCATGACCGAAGGAGGCTACAAATCCAAGGTCACCGGGCTGACGCCGGGAGTCAGGCCCTTTTACGCTCATCCCATCCGGCTCCTCTGCTGGCTCCACGGCTTGCGCCGGGAGATGGACCACGAGATTTCCGGCGGCCATGACGCCGCTGGTTTTCCCCTCAGCACCAACATCGCAGCCGACCTGTGGAAACTGACACCCGTCAAAGCGGCGGCGTCCAAGGGTGACACGTCCATACAACTGCGCAGCTCTGTAGATGAGAACAAGTTTGACGGCGGATCGTTTCGTATCAAGAAACACCCAAAGGTCTACGAGATATCATCGTTCACTGCGAATCGTTCGGGAACAAAGGTCACGTCGTACGACATCACGTTCAGCCCAGCGCTTGAGGATGACATCCGCAAAGGATCGCAGATCAAGCTCGGTAACTACGGCTGGCACTTCGAGCAGAGCTTTGATTGGGACACGGATCTTGCAGGAGGCTGAGTTGGCGAAGTACAAGCGATCCAGTGCCGGTGATTGCGTGATCTCGATCGCGCTGCGCGAGGGCTATCGCCCCGATGATGTCTGGAGCCTTACCGATAACGATCACCTGCGCCCCGATGCCGACAAAGACATCCCCGAGGTCATCGCCAACGGCGAGAAGGTCTACCTTCCTGAGAAGACCGAGCACGAAGAATCCGGCGCAACAGACCAGAAGCACAGGTTTCGCAAGCCCGACGTGCCCCTCCTGCTTCGGGTTCGATTGCTCGATTATGCCAAGCCCCGTGCAAACAGGGATTACATCTTCGAAGTCGAGGGCGAACAGCGCCAGGGCCAGACTGATCGCGACGGGCTGCTCGAAGAGGAGATCCCCTTTGAGGCGACCGAAGCCCGCGTCCGGCTCAAGGGCAACGATGAGGGCGAGGAGTTCGTGTTTAAAATCGGATATTTAGAGCCCGCCCGCAAGCTCGCCGGCGCACAGGCCCGCTTGCACAGTCTTGGTTACAACACAGGGCCAACTGATAATCTCATGGGGCCTATGACCGAGCGTGCCCTGAAGATCTTCCAGCGTGACCAGGAGCTCGAAATAACCGGTGAGTTGGATGAGAACACAGTGAACGCACTCTTGGACGCTCACGGCTGTTAAGCTCCATCGCAGAGAGGATGGCCAGATGCCCCCAGCAGCTCGCATAACCGACATGCACGTCTGCCCGATGTTCACGGGGCTGGTGCCCCACGTGGGTGGGCCGATCGTTGTTCCCGGCGGCCCAAACGTGCTCATCGGAGGCCTGCCTGCCGCGACCGCGACCTCCCTCTGCGTGTGCGTGGGCCCTCCGGACACTATCGTGAAGGGCTCGGCGACCGTTCTCATCTGTGGCAAGCCCGCGGCCCGTATGGGCGACACCACGGCTCATGGCGGGACAATCGTGATGGGATTCCCCACGGTCATGATCGGCGGCTAATCCGGACGATCTCGCACCACATCCGATCCCGAACGAATCGCAACCAGAACCAGCTGCGCGCCTATGAATCTGCCGGGGAATCCCCGGAGGATTAGTCCATGTTCAATGCACGCTCAGGTCCAATCGGACTTGCTGGGGTGGTTCTCAGTACCGCTATCGCCTCGAACGCCCTTGCCCAACCCGCCAGCGTTGTGGTGGACACCGTTCGCTTGGAAGAGGTCGAGATCTGGCGTCAGGTCACCGGCGAACTGCAAAGCCTGCGACGCTCGGCCCTTGCCGCCCAAGAACCGGGCCTTGTGGTGCAGTTGACCGTGGAAGAGGGCGATGCGGTCGAGACGGACGATGTGGTCGCGGTTTTGGATACCACGCTCGCCGAGATCGCGATCGAGTCCGCGCTTGCACAGATCAGTGCAGTGGAGAGCGACATCCAGCGCATCGACGTCGAGATGGCTCAGGCCCAGCGTGACTTGGACCAGATCAACCGCATGTCGACCCAGGACGCGTCCAGCGTCAACGAGGTCGAACGCGCCAACACGCTCGTCGCTCGGCTCAATGCGCAGCTCGCCCGAGCCGACGCCGAACTCTCGGCCGCAAGTATCCGCCACCGGGACGCGATTGAGCGCCGAGACGACATGACCATCCGTGCTCCATTCCCCGCCCGGATCACCCGCAAGCACACCGAACTCGGCCAGTGGGTCGATCGAGGCGATGAGGTCTTCGAACTCGTGAGTCTGCGCCAGATCGAGGCAAGGCTGCACGTGCCCGAGGCTCTGATCTGGCGCGTCAAGGAGGGGATCACCAAGGTCCGCGTGCACATCGCAGCGATGCGAGATCCGGTCGAGGGGGAGCCGGGCCGAACCGTGCCCCACGAGGAACTGGCCAAGGTCGTGCGGATCATCCCCAACGCCGATCCCCGCACACGCCAGTTCACCATTCGCGTGCCGATCACCAACACCCACGGCCTGGGTCGGCCTGGCATGTCTGTCATCGGCTTCGTGCCCGCGGGCGGGTTCGCTCCGGAGATCACCGTGCACAAGGACGCGATCCTGCGCGACGACGCCGGGGAGTTTGTGTTCTATGACGCCGGTGGCCAGGCGATGCCCGCGCGGATCCGATTGAAGTACGCCACGGGCGATCGCGTTGCGATCATGCCAGGCCAGCTTGAGCCCGGCATGCGCGTCGTCGTCGAAGGCAACGAGCGGCTCTATGCCACCCAGCCATTGATCATCACGAGCGAACTGCCGAGCGATCAGGCGGCCTTGCCCGAAGACAAGGACGCCGGCTAACCCATGGACATCATCCGCCTTGCCATAAGCAAGCCCGTCGGCGTGACGGTCGCCGTGCTCCTCCTGGTCATCTTCGGGCTGATCGGCTTGGGCGCGATCCCCGTGCAGCTCACGCCCACCGTCGACTATCCGATTATCAACGTCGAGACCAGCTGGCCCGGTCGAAGCCCCCAGGAGATCATCGACGAGATCACCAAGGAACAGGAAGAGCAGCTCAAGAACGTCTCGAATCTCAAGTCGATGCGTT
>JAJDDL010000196.1 GCA_029260335.1 Phycisphaerales bacterium
CACACCGTTCACACCCCCTGTGCGGGGGTAAGAACGGTGTGTGTTAGCGATTTGTTCTACTTGGTCACGTCGTGGGTCCGCGCCGGCGGCGTCGCGCGATCAATGTCGATCGAGCCTTCACTCACCCCGGCGTGGGTCTGATTGGGCACGTACCCGCCCTGACGCACGAAGATCTCCACTCGCCGATTCTGGGGCGTGTTGCCCTTGGCGGTGTTGGGAACCAGCGGATCGAATGGGCCGCGGCCGGCGGCGGTCAGTCGCTCGGCGGCGACGCCCATCTCCTGGAGCACCTTGTGGACGGCCACCGAGCGGTGGGTCGAGAGGTGCAGGTTCGAGAAATGCCGCTGACGGGTCGCCGAGCTCATGGGCTCGCTATCGGTGTGGCCGACGATCTCGATTGCTGTGCCGATCGCGGCCTGGTCGTTGAGGATGCTCGCGAGCTTGCCGAGGGTGGTGCGGGCGGTGTCCTTGACCACCGCGCTACCCGAGTCGAAGGTCAGATCGCTGTTGAAGCGGAGCATCTGGCGATCGGGGTCGTAGCTCATCAGATCCGAGTACTGGCGGGCGAGGCTTGCCAGGGCCCGGTTGGTGCTCGGGTCGAGCCGGATATCGAAGTTATCGATCTGCTCGCCGAACTCGCGGATCGTGCGATCCCGCTCGTTGAGCTGAGATTCGAGGCTGGCGATCTCGCTCTGGTATTGGCCGATCAGGTCCTGGGCGTCCTGATTGGAGTTGCCGCGCTCGCCCAGCATTGCCCGGGCGTCCCGCAGTTCCTGCTGAAGCCTCAGATTCTGGTCCTGTAGCGAGCGGTTGGTGTCGGTGAGCTGATCGCTCCTCTCCGTTGCACAACCACCCATGAAAATCGCGAGGCCCGCGATTGCCGTTCCGATGTCTCTCGATCTACCGAATATCCGCACTGTGCACCTCCCTGTGCTGTCGTGAGCCCGGGCTCCGCCCGCGTGTCCTTGCGATTCACCGACAGAATACGCTATGAGAAGGTTCGACGCTGACCGACACGGATGCTCTTGAGTGCTCATCGACATGCCATCCACAGGTTTCCCACATCACCCGGCGTTTCGATTGATCGAGGAAGCTCGGGCGGGCGATCTGCTTCGGCTGGACGCGGGCGCGATTGTCGATGGGCAAGGGGCTGATTTCGCTCCTGGGTCGTTGCTTTTGTGTGTAAATCGGACCGGGCTGGCGGGATTGCCGTGCGCGATCGAGGCGGATGTCGTCGGGCTAGATGCGCCCGCTCAAATTGACGCGCACCCGCTCGCGGCCTCGGCGACTCGCGTGGATCTCAGCGATTCGATCCTGATTCCGGGTTTGGTCAACGCCCATGCGCATCTGGATCTGACGCACATCGGGCCGTTGCCGCACGATCCCGATGAGGGCTTCGTGGGTTGGATTGACCATGTGCGTCGGCATCGGGCGCTCGAGAGTGAGCAGATTGAGGCGTCGGTTCGCGAGGGCGTAGCGCTGTCGCTCGCCGGCGGCACGGTGGCGGTTGGTGATATCGCCGGGGCGCCCGAGGGGCGGCCGTCGCTTGCGGCGTACCGGGCGTTGCGGGAGTCACCCTTGCTCGGCGTGAGCTTTCTGGAGTTCTTTGCGATCGGCATGCGCGAGCGCGAGTCCCTGGCGGCGATAGATCGGGTGCTGGATGAGGGGCTGGCGATGGCTCGACCTGCCGATGGGGTGCGCCTGGGCCTCCAGCCGCACGCGCCGTACTCGGCATCGCTCGCGGCGTATCGGTGGGCGCAAGAGATGGCGGGCAAGCACAGGATTGCGGTTGCGACGCATCTTGCCGAGACCGCCGAGGAACGCGAGTTTGTGCAACACGCCCGCGGGCCGAAGCGTGAGTTTCTGGAATCGCTCGGGTTGTGGGATGAGTCGCTCTTAGAGCATGTCGGGCGTGGCTTGGAGCCTGTTGGGTATCTCGCCGAGATCCTCGCGATGGGTCCGATCGCGTGCGCGCATGGGAATGACGTGGATGATGCCGGGATCGACACGCTTTCGAGGCATCGGGCTTCGGTCATCTACTGCCCGCGAGCGAGTTCGTACTTTGGCGCCGATCGCGTGTTTGGCCCCCACCGCTATCGCGACATGCTGGAATCGGGGGTGAACGTCGCGCTCGGCACGGACTCGATCGCCAATCTCCCGCCGGAATCTCGCGAATCAGACCACGGCATCTCCATATGGGATGAGATGCGACTGCTTCATGCTCGCGATGGCACAGACCCACGGAGCCTGCTTGCGATGGCGACCACCGGCGGCGCAACGGCTCTTGGGCTTGATCCGGCGCGGTTTAGATTCCAGGCTGGGTCCATGTTGGCCGGGATTGCCCGCATTGGTCTCGATTCGAAGCAGGGCAAGCATCCGCTGCAGATCGCGCTCGAAAGCGATGCTGGGATCGACTTGCTGTTTCACGGCAATTCCTCTGGTTTGACAGGAAAAGCAGGCGGTTGAGGCTAAGAATGGTTGTTCATGAGTCGTCCGTCGCGGCGGTCGCAAGTCCGAGTCTGCTGAGGTTTCGGCAGGGGGTTGCATGAGCGCCAAATGGCGGCGAAATCTGGCGTGGGATGACGAGTTCTTTCCCTCTTGGGCGGGGCCTGCGAAGTTTCTGCTTCGTTTGTTCAGCAGCATCCCGCTGGCGGTGGTCTTGCTCTCGCTTGTGGTCGTGTATGCGACGCTCGCGAGCGTGCCCATTGGCCTGCTTGCGCAGGTGCCGACGTATCTCATTCTGTTCGCATCGCTCGTGGCTTGCACGGTCTTGCCCGGGGCGTTGGTCGCGTGGTTCGTTCGGCGGAAGATGGGGCCGTTCATGCTCGCGATCGCGGGCGGGGCTGTTGCGTTGGTAGCCGGTGCCGTGGTCTGGTATCTGCTGGTCTATCCGCACTTGAAGTACGACTGGGGCACGGGCGCGGGCTTCATGCTCTTTGCGGGGTTCTGCGATGCGTACTCGGGCACGACCTTGCGCCGCTTGCCTGTGCTGGAGATGAGCGAGGTTGAGTTCTACTCGTGGTGGCCCTTGCGAATCATCTTGCTGTTGTTTGTTGTCAACATGATTACCGCGACCTTGCGGCGGATCGAGTTCCGATTCGTGAATATCGGCGTCCTGAGCGTGCACTCGGGGATCGTGTGCCTGGCATTGGGGAGCATGTACTACGGCTCGATGAAGCGAGAGGGTGATGCGCTGCTGATCGCCGGTACACCTACTGCCGAGGGCCACATGACGCCTGGGCCACCTGAGGACGTGTACTACGACGCGCTGCGTTCGGCGTTGCATGTGCGCACGCCGGGGCGGAACTGGGCGCAGTTGCCGTTACGCGGCGTGCCTCGATACAACGACTACAACATCGAAGCCAGCGTGGGCGGGACGCTCTTTGCGGGCCTCGAGGAGGCCTTGCGCAACCACGATGACGGGGGGCGGACGCTCGACATTTCGACCGAGCGGGTCCCGGGCAACCCGGCGATGAGCGATCTGAAGTTCCAGGTGGTGGGATATGTCGCGTACGCAGACGATCGCTCGGCGACCGATTTTATCGAGGTTGATCTGGCGTCGCTCCGCTCGATCCCGCGAGACTTTCGCGCAAATCCGGTCCGGGTGCTCGAACTGACATTGCCCTATACGAATGAGCAGGGCGAGCTTGAGGCACGGACGACGCCGCTCTTGTTCTTGCCACGGGAGCCTGCGGGCTCGCTCGTGCAGGAGGAGGGCTTGACGGTTGAGTATGCGATGAATCGGTCCGCCGAGCGGACGCGGGATCTGCTCGAGCCGGTGCCCGCGGGTGTGATGCACGCGCTGCTTATCGAGGCGGACGGGCATCGCCAGGTCTATCCGTTGCGATCGGATTACTCATCGCCGACGTTCAATGTGTTCGAGCCGCAGAATGCGCCGGTGAGCGAGTCAGTGGTTGTGGGCGACACGGGGTTTGCGGTTGATGTGTTGGCGTTGTTGCCCGAGCCGCCATTGCAGATCGTGACGCCTGGGTATGAGGGTGCGTCGAGCAGCATGGCGTTGCTTCGTGTGCGCAAGGCCTCGGACGAGGGCGATGATGTACTGGAGGCTGATGGCGAGGAGCAGCCGGAGGATGAGCTGGACAACGCGTTGATCGGCCCCGCGCCTGATCCCGCGCCGCTCTCGGCGAGGCCGGAATCTTCAGATTCCTACACGCGATGGGTCTACAGCCGCTTCCCGGAGATTAGCCAGGACTTTTTGCAAGACCGCACGGCGGATGGCCGCCCGGTCCGCCGCGATGCGGATCCTGAGATTCGCGTGAGCTACATAGACCTCACCCAGATCCGTTTGCTTCTGAACGAGAACGAACAGGGCGAGATCGACCTCATCGTCCGAGCCCCCGACGGCGAGATCACCCGCTTCGAGAAGCTTGGCTCGCACGAAGGGCACGCGAATCTGATCCGGGTCATGCAGAAGTGGGAGCACGCGGAGAAGTTTGAGCGGCCGATCGCCGTGCCCAAGCACTTGCAAGAGGCCGACAAGATCGGCACGCACGAGCGGGCGAGGCTTGCGGTCAAGGTCACGAGCGATCGGCATGATGGCTGGGCGCGGATCGTCTGGTTGCCGTTCAGTCGGTATCTCGATCGCTCTGCGCACGCGGCGTTCGACGAAGGCGGATCCGAGCGGTGGGTTCGCACGCCCGATGGGCGAGCGATCGAGCTGACGTTCGGTCGCGCGTGGCGCCAGTTTCAGCACTTTGAGATGCGTCTGCTCGATTTCCAGATGGTCGAGTACGCCCACCGAGGGGCGCCGCGCGATTATCAATCGACGGTGGAGGTGTCGCCTCGCAAGCCCGGCGCGTTTGAGCCGTTCGCGCATACGGCCAAGCTCAACGCGCCTCTCCGCGCGCCGTACAACATCTATGAAACGTCTTCCAACCCGATTGTCCGGTTCTTCCGGCGTTTGCGGAGCGGGCTGGATCCAGACCAGTTCAAGCTTTCCCAGGCGGGCTGGGACCCGACGACGTGGGAGCAGACACGAGCTGCGGTCGATCGGGGCGAGTTGGAGCGGCCGTTTGTGAGCCATACGATTCTGCATGTGGGCAACAACCCGGGCATCCATGTGATCGCATTCGGCGGCATTCTGATGGCCGTCGGCATTCCCTGGGCCTTTTACGTCAAGCCCTGGTTGCTCCGGCGCAAGAAGACCAAGATCCAACGTCAGATCCGCGACGGCACGTACAGCCCGCCCAAGAAACCAAAGTCCGTCGGGCGAACGCCCGAAGGAGCCTCGGCATGAAGTGTCACTCGATTCAGAGCGTCTTTGTGGCTCTTGCTTGCCTGGCAGCGGCGGTTGGCATCGCTCGTGGCCAAGTCGCGCCCGCGGGCAATGCCCACCCGGAGGCAAGCGTCGCCGAGAACTCGGGCCATCCCTTCGGCGAACCCGTGCGCCAGCCTGCGGGGACGCTTGCGCAGAAGCTTGAGTTTGCGAAGCAGCTCGACCTCACGCCCTTGCGTGATCTCGGCGTCTTGCACGGCGGGCGGGTGAAGATCGTGGACACGCTTGCGCGCGAGACCGTCGCCGCGCTCACGGGCAAGGACCGGTTCATCACCCACCTCAAGGGCGAGGACGGCAAGCTTGAGGCGCGGTCGTTTGATCCGCTGTTCACGACATTGGACGCGGCGATCGATCCCGCGTGGTACGCCCACGAGCCATTGTTGCATATTGAGTATTTGCCGTTGCGTCGCAAGATCATCGAGCTGGAGATGCCCAAGCCGCCGAACGCGACCAAGGCAGAGTCTGATGAGATCGACGCGTTGCGCGAGCGAGAGCTGAAGCTGACGCGCGTCTCACTCGGTGCCGCACTGAGCAATCTTGCGAGGCTCGAGCGCGATTATGTGGATAGCGGACCGTTCCTGGCGGGCATCGGCGATATCCGGCGGGCATTGTCGCGCTTTGACATGCTCGGGGATGCCATGCTGCTCGTTGCGCCTGAGGGCGCCGACGATAGCTGGCATCACATCGCCGCGAGCGATTATCCCAAGAGCGATGAGGTGCACTCGATAACCCTGGCGTTGGGCGAGTCCTGGCGGGCCCTCGATGCGCAAGCGACCAACCGGCACATAGCAGAACTCGCGGCGATCTTGCCGACGATCAACGCGGAGACCTATCCGGGTTCCAGGCGTGGACTGGAGTTGAAGTACAACCGCGCGAACATGTTCACGTGGGGCTATTGGGTGTACTTGCTCGCGACGGTCGTGCTCCTGCTTGCGGTCACCACCCAACGGCGGAACATGCGGATCGCCGGCATCTCGCTCTTGATGATCGCGATCGGTTTGCACTCGATCGGGTTTCTGGCTCGGTGCTTCATCGCAGAGCGGTGGGCGATCCAGAACCAGTTCGAGTCGATGATCGGCGTGAGCCTGTTCGGGGCGTTGCTCGCCTCGGGGATCATGTTCGCGCGAAAGTCATGGCTGCTCGGTGCCGCCGCGGCTGCGATGGGCTTCTTGGTCCTGGTCACCGCGACCGAGGCGCAGATCCCCGGCAAGAGCATCGGCCGCGAAGCCGCGATCTTGAATACGAGTGTGCTGCTCAAGTATCACGTGACGACAGTGCTCACAAGCTATGGCTTGATCACGCTCGGCTTTGTGCTGAGCCTGTTCTACCTCGTGACCAACTACGCTAAGCGCCTCGGGCGAGGTGCGGCGGCCGTCGAACCCACTCCTGCGAGCCCGAAGCGCGAGCGAGGAGGATCGACCCCTGACGCCGACACTTCCGATTCCAACGAAACCAAGCCCACGATCTCCGCCACGCTCCGCGACCTCGACCGCGCCACCCTCACCGTACTCCAACTCGCCTTCTGGACCCTCGGCGTCGGGCTGCTCCTCGGCGCGTGGTGGGCCGATCACTCCTGGGGCCGCTGGTGGGCGTTCGATCCCAAGGAAACCTGGGCGCTGGCGACTTGGATCATCTACCTGATCGTGATCCACGTCCGTCCGGTTGCGAAGAACCGCGAACTCGCGACGGCGTGGCTGAGCGTGCTTGGGTTTATCGTGATGCTCTGGACGTACTTCGGCGTGAATCTGTTGCTGCCGGGGTTGCATAGCTACGCGTAGCGTCTGAAAAGAGGCCCTGGCGCGAGCCTGGGCTTCGGGGTCGTTCGAATCGCCTGTGATGTTGGTTATCACACAAGCCCAGGCTTGCGCCAGGGCCCTTTTTGCGATGCGGGACTACGATTCGGCACCGACATGAACGCGGAGGGCGCAGAGATTTCTCAGACGGAACCTCCATTCCCTTGCCCATGCTGCGGGTATCTCACCCGCTCCGAACATGACTTTGGCAGCTTTGATATCTGCCCGATCTGCGGCTGGGAGGACGACAACATTCAAGCGGCGGATCCGTCCTATGCGGGAGGCGCGAACGTGCTGTCGCTCACAGAATCACGGTGGAACTACGCGACGATTGGTGCGGCGGATCCGGAGTTCAGACCCGAGAGGCGCGTGCCGCTTGCCGGCGAGTTGCCCGACATTGAGATCTTGATCGCAGACCTGGGCGAGATCCAATCGGTCGCCCGCGAGATCAACGCCTGTGCGCGGGCCAAGCCGCTTGCATCGGGCTTCCGCGACATGATGGCCGATGGTTGGGTCTGGACCGACGAGGCCCCCGAAGGCAAGAACAGCTTTGACGCCATCAATGTCCTCAGGCCAGTCTGGAACTATCGCACAAGCCTGATCGTCGGTGAGCCCGACATAAGGTGCAAGAACTATTGGGACGCTGGTCTCAAGCACTTTCCGGATTGGATCGGCTTTGATCGCAGGCGAAGTCTGCCGACGGTATTGCTTGCAGAGAGGATCCGTTCGCAAAGGAAGCCGTTTTCGGATTGGCTGGAGCCGAAGCATGAATCGGTGAGTTGGGCGGAGTACTTGGAGTACCTCTCGCGCGAGGGTTGCCTGGGGGACGAGTCGTAAGCGAGGCCGAGCCTGGGCTTCGGGGTCGTTCGAATCGCCTGTGCGTTGTGGACGCTTGTATCTCTTCGCGATGACCGGCAGGGATGCCGGTCCCACCGGGGAGGAGCCCAGGCTTGCGCCAGGGCCTCTATTGTGCATGATGCCGCTGGCGTTTGATCAACCCTCGCGCGAACTCGCTCAAGAGCTTCTGGGCCAGACGCTTGTGCGCGTTCTCGATGACGGCTCACGCTTAGCCGGGCGCATCGTCGAGACCGAGGCCTACCTCGGCGTCAAGGACAAAGCCGCGCACGCGTTTGGTGGCAGGCGCACTCAACGCAACGAGTCCATGTACGCTCGCGCGGGCACGGCGTACGTCTACTTCACCTACGGCATGCACCATTGCTTCAACGTCGTCGCGGGCGAGGTCGATGAGCCGGTCGCCGTGCTCATTCGGGCGTTGGAGCCGACCGAGGGGCTTGAGCGCATGGCCGTCCATCGTGCGAGCAATCGGCGCAGCTCGCCCCTGAAGGAAACCGACCTCTGCTCGGGCCCCGCCAAGCTTTGCCAGGCCCTGGCGATCGACCGCGAACTCGACGGCGAGGACCTGACGAGCAGCGATCGAATCTTCATCGAAACCACGCGGCAAGGACCGATAGAACTCGCGACATTGGTGAATCGAGCCAGAATCGGCGTCGATTACGCGGAAGATTGGGCGCAGCGTCGGTTGCGCTGGTATATCCGAGAGTCAGCGCACGTGAGTGTGCGGTGATTCCAGGAGTCAAAACACCCGGTTTGACAGCGTTGCCGGCGGCCGACGAGCGTGATCTGCGCCCCTAGAATGTGGGGTTGCCTTTCAGGAGTAAGCCGTGTCTGAGATGCCCGTGATTGACTGGAGCAAGATTCGCGAGATAGGCGGGG
>JAJDDL010000197.1 GCA_029260335.1 Phycisphaerales bacterium
TCCCTCTAAAGCCCCGGTCGTCGGCGTCCAGTTCCACCCCGAGAGCTTCATGACCGCCGCCGGCTACCAACTGCTCGCCAACTTCCTGCGCATGGGCACCCGCCCCCGCACCCCCATCGACACCGCCAAACTCCAAGCCGCGTCCCCGGCCTCCACATAACCCACCCGCCAGCGCCCCAAACCCCAGACCCTCGACCCCAGACCCTACTACGATCGCGACATGATCCACCCCGCTCCCACCAACAAGATCCCCGCCACCACCGCCCGCGGCGTGCTCGTCGGGCTCGGCCCTGTCGTCGCAGGTCATCACCACAACGTGGTCATCGAGTTCCCCAACACCAACTACCGACTCGATCTGGAAGCGAGCGAGATGATCTCCGGCGAGATCGGCAAACGCATCCTCGGCACCATCCATGCCACGGCTCGCCGGGTCGATATCGTCGATTCGGGCGGCAAGTACGCCGAGCCCGTCTATGGCTCCCCCCGCCGGATCCAGGGCCGGATCGTTGCGATCGAGGGTGACGCGATTGTGGTGGATGCGGGCATGCCGATTCACTGCACGCCGAGCGAGCGGGATCAAACGGCCGAGAACTTCGAGGTCGGGCAGTTCGTGGCGTTCGGCGTCGCCCCTGGCGCGAGCTTCAAGCAGGCCTAATGAATCGGGGATGCGGGCCTAGGGCCACAAAGTTGGTCGTCTTCGGCCGATCTGATAGACTGATTTGTTCCAGCACGTCTTCGTCGGAGAACCGAACATGATCCAACCAAACTACTCGCCCGCGCTCGCCGAACTGCTTTCGTATCTCGACGGTCTGACCGAGCGGGCGACGGTGGAGGGTCTGGGCGAGAGGCTCCGTGCGATCGATCTGAAGTTTGAGGATGTCGAGCCGTGGGTGTGCTATGGCGATGACTGCTACCAGCGGAACCTGATCAAGTCGGGCCCTCAGTACCAGGCGTTCGCGCTGTGCTGGAAGAGCGGCCAGCGCTCAAGCATTCACGACCACGCCCACTCGACTTGCGGCGTCAAGGTCATGTGCGGCACCGCTACCGAGACCGTCTTCGAGAAAACCAAGTGCGGCTTGGTTTGTCCGACGACCAGCAACGTCATGGAATGCGGCGAGGTTTGCGTCACGCAAGACTCAGACATCCATCAGATCTCCAACTACGAGCCCGAAGGCACGGGGCTCGTGACCTTGCACATCTACACGCCGGGCTTGGAGTATGTGGACACGTACTCGATGGAGAGTGCCGAGATCACAAGGCTGGAGTGCCCGGTGAAGGCCTATCAGCCGTAGTTTAGGATTCAGCGTCGTTATTCTGGCCCAAGATCTCGCTTTGCAGTCTTGCGGGCGGTGGCTTTGCGTGATCGATGTACCTTGATGCGCGAAGCCGCACGCCAGATCCAGAGCGAGAGGCCCGACGCCGAGGTGAGGATGGCCAGGACGCTGAAGGCCGTGAGCAGCAAGTGGTTGAAACTGTCGCGTCCTTGGTAATCCATGGTGTGGAGCATCCAGAAGAAATCGAAGATGCGCCAGACCCGGTTTCGGCGGGCGGCGATCTCGCCGGTGCGGGCGTTGACGTACAGGTGTGGCGCCTTGGCGTGCTCGAGTTCGACGAGATAGGCCGGGAGTGAGCCGGAGCGGTACTCGACAGGTGGGTTCGATTCGATCAGTGTAGTTTCTCGGACGGCGGGTGAGCCCTGAAACTCTCTGCGCGCGACATGCTCGGCTTGTTCCCGGGAGAGTCTTGGGAGAGGCTTGCCCTCGGTGTTGACGCGCAGGAGCAGCTTCTCTTCGATGTCCCTGATTTCCCAGGTCGGGCCGAGGCCTCTGTCGATGAGGGTGACTTTGCCGACGTCGCGCTCCGCTTCGCCCAGAGTGGTGAGCGCGTCGCGAACAGGTGTTGGCAGGGCGTCTCGCGCGGTGGGAGAGAGCGGATCGCAAGGGGGCGAGGCGATGTCGCGTTCGCCGCGCACGTTGTCGATGGCGAGGATGCTGAACATGAACCCGCCGAGGCTCCAGGCGAGCAGTTGGAGGCTGACTATCAGGCCGATCCAGCGGTGGATGAGGTAGGTGGACTTGCGTGGTTTCACCGTCGTGCTCCTGTGGGTCGAGAGAGCCTAACCGGTAGATCTTGATGGTGGACTCTCTGCGCGCAAGAGAGCCCTCCCCGTGTGGGGAGGGTCTGGGGTTTCAAGGTTGAGAAGGGGATGAGGAGTTGGTAGACGCCCTCCTTGACAGTCGGGCCTGCGATGTTGCGGCTTACGGGCAGCCGTTGTCGAAGAGGTCGAGGTAGGCGAAGAAGTCGTCGGCGTCGCAGTCGCCGTCGTTGTCGAGGTCGCAGACGTCGAGGTTGCTACTTGCGAAGCCGTCGAGGAAGAGGAAGAAGTCGTCGGCGTCAACGTCGCCGTCGCTATCGAGGTCGGGCGAGCAGGAGACGCGGATGATGCCGAGGGTTTCGAAGTCGGAGGTGTCCCAGGTGAGGCGGGGGTCGATGTCGGGGAGTTCGAGGGTGTAGCCGTTGTCGATCAGCTGGTCGAAGTCGAGCAGGTCGAAGGAGTCGCCGGCGGCGGGCTCAAAGTTGTTGATGAGGAGCACTCGGAAGATGCCGTCGAAGCTGCGGAGCGATTGCTCGATGATCATGCGGTCATGCCCCGGCGCGTTGTTGCGTCCGAGCCGAAACTCGAGGGCTCCGTGGTTGTCGAACTCTTGGACCGTGACAACATTGGAGAGCGTGACTCGGCCTTCGTTTACGATTCCCGATTCCACGGTTGTTTCGGCTCCCAGGAGGAGCTTTGCATCCTGTTCAACGACGGTGTTGCCCGTGCCCGAGATCGTTGCGTCATGGGTAAACCAGTTGCTGTTCCCTTCGAGGTGAAGGTCCGCATGGAGGATGATTGTCGAATCGGGCCAGACGAGGAGGCTATTGCCGAACGACGAGTCATCGAATACTTCCATGTGGCCGCCCACGAACCGGACGGTGGTTGTGGCGGTGTTGACGGCACCTCCGAAGAGCTGCATCGAGCTCCCGGGGTTCATGAGGAGGGCGATGCCGTCGAGGAAGAGCTCGTGGCCATTGCCGACGCGGATCTCGCCGGAGTAGTCGACGCCGAGGTTATCGTCATTGCTGATCAGGTGGAGATCGCCGGTGAGCGCGAGGAGTTGGCCGTCGTCATTGATGCCGTCCCAGTCGTTGTCGACGTCGCGTCCATCCATAATGAGCGTGCCGCCGTCAGCGGCGATGAAGGTGTCGTTGCGTATGCCGGAGTCGACGAGGCCGTGGCCTCGGATGCCATCGTCGGAGTTCTTGAAGAAGTTGGCCAAGAATCGGCCGCCGTTGATCTCGATGCTCGAGAGTGCGTTGTTGCTGAGGCCGGCGTTGAACTCCAGGAAGGCGTTGTCGCCGATGCGTATGTCGGCTCGGCCCATGTTGCTGACGGTCCCATTGAAGCTGAGCCCGGAGTTGTCGGCGACGATGAGCGCGTCGGCGAAGAGGTCGGGGACCGGTGCATTGATGCGGGCGTGGCCGAGGACTTCTATCCGGTTGTCTTGGGGCTGGAAGTCGATCCACGAGTTGCTGAGAAGCGTGGCGGGGCTGTTCTGGTCGCCGCCGAAGAAGATGAGGCGAGCGGGCTCGTTGCCTCCAAGGTTGAGTCCCTGATGGACAGAGAGGGTGGAGCCTGGTCCGATGAACATGTCGCCGCCGAAGGAATCGGTGATATCGCCAGCGACGCGGAGCAAGGAGTTGGGGGCG
>JAJDDL010000198.1 GCA_029260335.1 Phycisphaerales bacterium
GGTGGTGAACACCGAGAATGTCGGGGAGTATCTCGAACCCGAGTACGACAAGCTCACGTCTCCGGTCTCGCCCGCGGAGCTTTACACGGCTTCGCTCCGTGCGATCGCGAAGGCCGAGTCCAAGCGGTATGCGGTCGACAAGACGCCGCAAAACGTGTATTGGATTCCTCGCATCCTGGAGATCATGCCAGAGG
Source organism: Phycisphaerales bacterium (assembly GCA_029260335.1). Taxonomy (GTDB): domain Bacteria; phylum Planctomycetota; class Phycisphaerae; order Phycisphaerales; family UBA1924; genus S146-42. The sequence continues at coordinate 195 of JAJDDL010000198.1, forward strand.
CGAGATTCGTGTCCATGCTTCGCGATCCCTACGGCTTCATGCTGAGCTATAAGTTCCAGGGCAAGCGCGTTGGCGGCGAACTCTGGAAGTCCTTCCGCCGGCTCTATCACCCGGTCGGGTGCGCGTTTGTCTGGCGGGCGTATGTGCGAGCCTCGCTTGCGGCTCAGGACGAGAACGCAGACAAGGTGCTACTGGTCCGGTTCGCCGAGGTCAAGCAGGATCGCGATGATGTCCTGCGCAGGGTGCAAGAACACTTTGCGCTTGGGTTTGAGGATCTCGCCGAGCGCGTGCCGCCGGACAACACGAGCTTCCCGAGCGGAGAGCGGCCGGAACTCTCCAGCGCCGATGTGTTCTGGATGAATCGCGTGGCGGGACGGTTGATGAAGCGGGCGGGATTTGAGAGAAAGTCGGCCGGGTTTCATCCGCTGCAGGTCTTGATGACGCTCTTGGTGCTGCCGGTGTGGGTCTTCCGAAACGTCGGGCCGTTCCGACGCGAGATGAATATCTCGGTGTTTCGATACGTGACGCGGTTGGTGTTTCGTTGAACCGAACGCGCGCCGTTCGTTGTCCCTTGGCGAGCGATTGTCTTTAACGAGCCCGACGCGTGAGCGAGGGACTTTGCACCTTTCGCACGATGGTTGCATTCTGCCTCGCTAGCGCGTCGGGCTCGTCCATGATCGACTGACGTTGTCCTTGCTCGCCGCGAGCACTTCTGCGCACGTTCCCCATCGATGCCGCTCGAGCAATCGACGGAGCTTGCCCTCGGTGCTTGCCGTGCCCACATAACACTTGAACCGGCGATGCAACGGCATCGGCACGCGCGGGGCATCGGGCGCGAAGTCGCGCGGATGCAAGTAGATCACCGTCGGCCGCCCGGCCTTGGCCTCTTGGCGAATCCCACGCTCGATGACGCGCAGGGGGAGCAAGCGGAGATACCCGCCGCCGGAATAGCAGACCTTCTTGGGTCCCATGTCCATGACGCTCATCGGCAGTTCCGGCAGCGTGCGCCCTTTGGGTGTGGTGACCGTGTGGATGCCGCGCGGGCAGGGATACCCGCCGTGGCCGCGAGCCGCGGGGAACAGGCTCGCGTCGTACTCGATGCCGAGATCCATCAGCACGTCGAACGCCCACTCGGTGCCCTCGGTGATGCTGAACGAGGGGGCGCGGAAGGTCTTGATGGCAACGCCCGGAGCCGCGGCGTGGATCGCGTCGATCGAGTCCTTGATGTCCTTGGCAAAGGTCTCCTCGTCGAGCTCGTAAACCTTGCGATGCCAGAACGAGTGCGTACCAATCTCGTGCCCGGCATCGGCGATGCGTTTGACGAGCGCGGGATGATGCTCGGCGATCCAGCCGAGGATGTAGAAGGTGGCCTTGGTTTTCGCGTCGTTGCAGAGTTGGAGGATCAGGTCGGTGTAGCGTTCGACGAGCGATGACTTGGCGCTGAGCGACGGCCACTCGTCGGGGTTGTCGACCGCCGCGATCTCAACGATGTGAAACCAGTCCTCGATGTCGAAGGAGAGAGCGTGCATGATGTCGGGCCGAGGCGTTGGCATGGGTTAGTAGAAGCGATGTCCAGCGGCGCGGAACTTCGCGACATCCTCCTTCGTCGCCATCGAGAAATGTGTCATCTCGTCTTGCGGATTGAGCATCAGGTCTTCAAGATCACCTGACTCAACCTTGCGAACACACTCGATGATCGCTTCGCTCGCGAGATCCTTGCTCCGCGCCATGACGTCTTCGAGCGTGTCGTGATCGTGGATGCGATAGCGTCGTTGCACGATGATCGGGCCGTTGTCGAGCTTGCGATCGACGTAGTGGACGCTTGAGCCGCCTTGTTTCTCGCCGTTGGCAAGGGTCCAGAAGCTCGGCATGAGACCTCGGTATTTCGGCAGCAGGGCGCCATGGCAGTTGACGATGCCGTAGGGTGTCTGCGCGCGGAGCTTCTTCTTGTAGAGTTGCGTGCCCGAGATACTGACGATGAACTCGACGCCGCGCTCTCGGAGCATGCTCAAGAACTCTTCGGAGTTGACGTCTTCGCAATCATCGACGGTCACGCCGTACTTCTTGGCGACCGCCGCGACCGTGTAGCACCGCTTCGTTGATCCGAGAACGCCATTGATGATCTTGCCCTGGAACTTCTTGAAGATGTAGCTCCGCAGTTTCCATTGAAAGTACCAGGGGCCGTACATCTTGAGCAGGTCCATCGCGGTCTGGAAGATGGTGCGTTTGCCTTGCGCGACAGACTGAATGTTGACGCCGACGGTGGAGTCACCAAACTCGCGGAGGTATTTGTCGAGGACTTTCGGCAGGTAAAACGGGTCGTTCTGGATAAAGACGTACTTGCGCAGGGGACGTCCCGGCAGCGGCGTCTCCCACGGGCGCTCTTCGTTGTCCGGGGCCGGGTCGTAGGCTGGCAGCCTGGGCATTGAGCTTGCTTGTTCAGCAACTTGCGTCATGGATTGAACCCTGTCCAGTCGTTTCTTCCGTGCCCGCGACTCAAGTCATTGTCTGTCAGGGCCGCCGCGGATCGTGCGCGTTCCCTCGGCTCGGTGTCATCTTCCCAGCCGCCATCCCGAGACCCGAGATCCTCGAGCAGCAACCGCCATTGCTCGCAGCACGTCTTGCTGTCATACGCCTCGCGCAGCGCCTTGAACGCGTTCTCACCCAACTCTGCGCAGCGAGCCCGATCGTCACGCATCTGCTCGATGACGCTCACGAGGTTATCCACGTCGCCCTCGCGAACCGTGAAGCCGCACTCGTGCTCGTCGAGAACTCGCGCCAGCTCGCTCGTCGGATGTCCGATGAACACACACGCACGCCTCGCGGCCAGCACGCCAAAGAGCTTGCACGGCACCATGATTCCCTCGATCCCCTCGAGCAGACTCGCGAGATGCAGATCGGCGCAGCTGAGCGACTCGTGCAGGTTCTCTAGGGGCTGGTACGGCGCAATCACGCAGTTGGGAAGTTCGTGAGACTTGACGAACTCCTCGACTATCTGCTTCTTCTTGCCCCCGCCCGCAAAGACGAACCGAACCCGGTCATCGTCCTTCAAACGCTCGGCGGC
>JAJDDL010000199.1 GCA_029260335.1 Phycisphaerales bacterium
CCACACTCCGGACACCCCTCGCGCCGCTTGCCTAGCAGGTCATACCCACACTTCGGACACTGGTGAACCGGGTGCACCCGTTCCTTCTTCCAGACGACGTAAGCGAGCCCACCAATAAAGATTGCGCTCGCGGCAAGAGGCAGCAGTATGAACTCGCCGGGGCTCATCTGCTAGAGCGTACTGAAGAGAGAGAGGAGACTCAACACGGAGGGCCAGCGGAGTCAGGATTCGATCGAATGTCGTGCAGGATGGATAGTGAGCTCTTTTTCTCACCAGTTCTAGCCTCCGTGGCCCTCAGTGGCCCTCCGTGTTTCAACGCTCCGTCAGACGCGCGCCCATTTCGCCCAATGCACCAGAGTCTTCGCCAACACATCCATTTCGACGTTCACACGCGATCCTGCGTCAAGTTCCCCCAACGTCGTCTCCCGCAACGTCGTCGGAATCAACGCGATCTCAAACCAATCCTCGCCCAACCCCGCAATCGTGAGCGACACCCCATCCACGCACACCGACCCCTTGGGCGTCACAAACTCCATCAAGTCCCTCGGCGGGCGAACTCGCACGCGATACTCGCCCTCGCTCACCACCGAGACCACCTCGCCCACCCCATCCACATGCCCCTGCACGATGTGCCCGCCCAGGAGCGAGGTGGGGGTGCAACAAGCCTCCAGGTTGACCGCTGAGCCCGCCGAGAGATCGCCCAGGATGGTCAGCCGGAGAGTCTCGGGGATCGCATCGAACGCCAACAGGCCATCCCCACCCACGGGCTCTGCAAGTGTCAGGCAGCACCCGCTGACGCTGATCGACTCCCCGGGGTCCGGAATATGGCCCCAGCCCCCGGGATCGATCCGAAGCCTGGCTCCCTGGCTGGTCTTAGTCAGTTCCGCCACTTTGCCGACAGCTTGGACAAGGCCTGTAAACATGCCCAGATCGTTGGGCCAACCGGGGCCCAGGGCGAGCGTGCCCCCTCGAACTCAGAGCCCGGGCTTGACCCCGCACGCCCCCGGCTCGATACTCCGACTCCCGATATCGGGGCGTTCGGGGTCGCGTTCGCGGTCCTGGCGGCTCGGGGTGGGGCCTCTCGTGGATCCGGCAGTGCGTTCGACATGCGTCGGACAGTCTTTGGAGAGGCGGTTCTCGCCGCGGAGAATAGGTAGCCCATGATTCGACAACTGATCGGTCAACGCAACTCGTCGCTCGCTCTGGCGGGCCTCTGCTCGCTCGCGCTCTTTGCCGGCTGTGCCTCGCTTGGCGGCGGCGGGGGGTCGGGCGAGTCTGCCGAGTTGTCCGCCAACGACGAAGCCTTCGGCGAACTCGGCTTTCGCCGAGAATGGTCCGGCTTCCCGACCATGACCAAGAACGGACGGATCCGCGAGGTCTACGTCGACCAGACCAACGTCATCGTCCAGGAGACGGGCAGCACCGTGTCCTATCTCGAGCCTGCCACCGGCCGGCTCCGCTGGCAAAACCGGCTCGGCACGGCCATGACCAAGTTTGTCTCCATCTACCCATACAACTGGGGTGGTGCCCCGGCGGTGCTCGCTTCGAGCGAGTCCGATGTGCATGTCCTCCAGGCCGACACGGGCAATCTGCTCGCTCGCCAGAATCTCGCCAAGGTCGTCAGCACCGGACCGGTGATCATCGGCGATGTCGCGGTCTTCGGCACCGCCGGCGGCGAAGTCATGGGCCACTCCTTTGCCACCGGCTCCAGGCTCTGGGGTCACGATCTCAACGGGCCCATCCAAGCCGGGCCGACCTATGTGCACGGTGCCGTCGTGAGCGTCGCCGACTCGGGCCAGATCGTGAGTCTCGAAGCAGGAACCGGCGCGTTGTTCGGGCGAGGCGAGATCTTCAAGGGTGCCTCGACCGCCCCGGTCGCCGGCGACATGCTCTTCTTCGTTGCGAGCCTCGATCAGTCCATCTGGGCGTTCGATCCGGGCAACCCCGCTCGCGAGATCTGGCGCGAACAAACCTCTGCACCCCTGCGCTCCCAACCCGTCGCGTTCAACGGCGCGCTGATTGTCAGCACCACCGATCGCGGCCTGCTCTCGCTCAATCAACGCACCGGCGAGATCCAGTGGACCGCCGAGGAAGTGCAAGGCGAGGTCGTCGGCATCCACGAGGGACGCATGCTGGTCTTTAACAAGGACGCGCGCGAGGCGTACACCATCAGCCCAACTTCCGGCACTGTGTTCCAGCAACAGTCGTTGCCCACGGTCTCAGGCATGGCCTTTGACCGCTTCGTCGATGGCAACCTCTACGCCTGGGGCGATGGCGGCGTCGTCGCCAAGTTCACCACCCGGTTCTGATGTCCCAGAGCACCACCGTCAGACGAGCATTGCTCAGCGTCAGCGATAAGACCGGCTTGGTCGAGTTCGCCCGCGCGCTTGCGGATCTCGATGTCGAACTCATCTCTACCGGCGGCACTGCCCGCGCCATCCGCGAAGCAGGCATCGCCGTACGCGATGTCTCCGAGGTCACCGGCTTTCCCGAGATCATGGATGGACGCGTCAAGACGCTCCACCCCAAGATCCACGGTGGCATCCTCGCCCGCCGAGATGTTCATGCCCAAGCGATGCAGGAAAACGACATCGCGGGCATCGATCTCGTGTGCGTCAACCTCTATCCGTTCGAGAAGACTGTCGCTCGCGAGGGCGTCAGTCGCGATGAAGCTGTCGAGCAGATCGATGTTGGCGGGCCCGGCATGATCCGCGCCGCCGCCAAGAACAGCGATTGGGTCACCGTCGTCACCGCGCCCGATCAGTACGGCGTTGTCGTCGACGAACTCCAAGCCAACGCCGGCAGCATCACCCAGGGCCTCAGACGCCAGCTCGCAGCCGCGGCCTTCGCGTGTACCGCTTCTTACGACGCGGCCATCGCGGGGCACCTCGGCGCGGTCGACACACCCGCCGGCGGAAACCAGTCCCCGGAAAACCTCGTCATCCAAGCCAAACGCCTTCACGGCCTGCGCTACGGAGAGAACCCGCACCAAGCAGCCGCGGTCTATCGCACCAAGAGCGAATCGCCCTCCATCGTCGACGCCCGCCAACTGCACGGCAAACAACGCAGCCACCACACCATCCTCGACGCCGACGCCGCGCACGGGCTCGCCAACGCGCTGCGTTCGGC
>JAJDDL010000200.1 GCA_029260335.1 Phycisphaerales bacterium
AACCGCCCACCATCACCGTGCACCCGTCATAGAGGATGCCCTTGTCTCGGAGGTCGGCCAAGCAGTCCGCAGCGGTGGTTCGTGTCTTCTCAATCATGGCCGGAGTGTATGGGGCCCCCATTTGACAAATGAGCAGCTCAAAACAGATCCGCCTGGTCCTTGCCCACCCGCGGCTCGTGGCTGATCGACTCGGCCTCTTGGATGATCTCGCCCAAACTCTCGAATCGCAAGTGCTCGGACGCAAAGCGGATGTACGCCACCGGGTCGAGCTGGCGCAATCGCATCATCACCCGCCGCCCGATCTCCGTCGAGAGCACTTCGCGGTCGTGCTCGCGATGGATCTCTTCTTCGATCTCGTCGACGAGTTTCTGTTTGATGGCCTCGGGGATCGGCCGCTTGCCGCACGATGCCTGCACGCCCTTGCGGATGCTGTCGGGATCAAACGGCACTCGCGTGCCGTCACGCTTGACGACCATGAGCCTCGAGGCCTGCTCGACGCGTTCGTAGGTCGTGAACCGCTTAGTGCAATTCAGGCACTCGCGTCGCCTGCGGATCACCCGCCCGCCATCGCTCGCGCGGCTATCAATGACCTTGTCATCGTTGGCGTTGCAGGTGGGGCAGATCATGGGCAATCCAACAAGAACTGGGGCCCCGCACCAGCAGGGCCCCAATATCTTGACGGATTGTAGAAGCTGAGTCAACTCGCTGACGGAGGACTTATCGCCCCACGTTGGGCGCGTCGTGGATCTCCACGTGCCCATCGCCATAGGCGACGATCCGCTTGCCCGGGACGTTCGGCGTCCGCTCGATGAGCAGTTCGCTCGTGCCATCGTACAACTCACCCTCGACGATCACGTACGAGCCCTTGAAGTCCAGGTAGTTCCACATGAGGTTGATGTCGCCCAGCGACTGCCACTCGGCAGTAATCTGGACGGCCGGGGTCAAGAAGTTGTCGATTGAAAACTCATGGCGTTCGGCGATGCCGCGGAGCTCTGAAAACGTTGTGGGAAGCTCTCCAGTCTCAGCGGCGTATTGCGTCATCAGATGGACCACACTGCGCATCTCGCCGGCAACGAAATACGCAAGTTGCATATCGGCATTCAACTCGGCGTCAGCCTGCTCAGTCGCTTCTGCGCCCAGTTGATCCATCATCCACTCGATCCTTGGCAGAAACCTCGGCGGAGCCTGCACGAAAAGGCGGTACCCGACGACCTGGTAGCTTGCGAGCTCGCCGCCATTGTCGATCCAATGATCGGGCTCCACGAAGCCGATGATCAGTTCGGTCAGTTCGTCGGGATCGACACCCTCATCCAGAATCGGCTCGATGTCATACGCGACCAATCGCGATTGGATGTGATCGATCTCGCGCTGGGTCGTGATCTGCACGCCGCCATCAATCGGCAGCAGCGCGATCGAGTCGTAGTCGAAGCGACGGTTGAGCATTGCGAGAATGAGCCCGATCGATACGCCGTTGGCGCTCACGCCCATCTCGTCATCGGGTGTAAACTCGTCGAATACCGAGTTATCCACGATGCTCCCGCCCGCGGCGTCGCGGATCATATCGAAGAACTCGCCATACTGGGTTTGCTCCTCAAGCTCGACCTTCATTGAAAGCACGTGCTCAAGGAGATCGTTATCAATGGGCATTGCTGTGAGCGGTGCAATCTGGCTCTCTTGCGTGGTGCCGCTCGGCAGCATTGGTGAGCCCGAAAGCGTCATCGTGCTCAGAACAAGGGCTCCTGATGCAATCGCGAAGGTCGCTGCGGTCATGATCCATCTCCTTTGACTGATTCCTCGTGCTTGCTTGTAACGCTGGGCGAGCAATGCCGCGTCACCCAGTTCGCTGATCGCGTGGTGGATGGCCTTGGGCTCGGATTCACCGATGAGCATGAGATCTCGCACCCGCTCGCGGATGTGGCTGTCCAGCTCCTCGCGGATCTCATCGCTCTCGCGCTTGGGCAGACGCATTACGCGCACCAGTCCGTCGAGCCATGTGCCCACTGCGCCGGGTGAACTGCCGTCTTGTGATTGAGCCGTGGTCGCGACCTTCGGCGTGGCATGCTCTGCCAGATCCGCATCTGGCGCGTTGCTTGTCTCCAGGTGCTCGCTCATCGCGAAACCTCCTCGATCCGCGCGCCCGGCCCGGCCTGTATAAACGTGTCGAGCATCGCCGTGTGGGCCCGATGGCTCTTGATCGCCTGCTCGAGCCTCTTCTGGCCCTTGGCGGTCAGCCGATACCACTTGCGACGGCGCCCGTCGGATTCATCGTCGCCGCGATCGCTCTTGACCGTCTCCCAGCTGGGCGAAACAAACCCGTGCTTCTCCAGCCGCTTCAAAAGCGGATAGAGCACGCTCGGCCCGGCTTTGATCGAGCCGTCCGAGCGAGCGTCGATTTTCTTGGTGATGGCATAGCCGTATGCCGGGTTTTCGCCAATGACGCTCAGCACGATCATCTCAAGTGTGTTCATGTCGGCCTCCGGATCCGGTCAGGCGCTGCATAATTCTTTGACACAGATATATCCATGTACGATATATCAACGCCGCAGGTTCCGCAAGGGTCTTCTTTTCTACCAAGACTCTATCCCTGAGTAGCTTACGAACCCCGAACGACTTGGATCGTTCGATCGATGAGCGCAATCGCAGGGTCATATCGACCCAACGATTCGATCCTCTCTCGCTCTGCGATGAGCGGTGCGATTCGCTCGCTCGTGCCGCCGGTAACATCGCTCAACGCATCGCTCGACGTTCGCATCGCATCGATGATCACCGCGACCGAATCCGTGGGATCGAGATCCTCTCGCCAGGCTGAAAGCGGGCCTTCAAGCAATGGCAAGGCCTCGCCGGGCCTGTCCAGTTGGAGCAGGGTGTAGGCAAGCACGAGCTGCCCGATCCTCGTATTTGTGTGCGTCCCGCGCCCAAGGTCTTGCATGAACTGTGTGTACTGGACGAGCTGATCAGCGCGCATCTCCAAGCTCAACTCCAACCCGTCAGATTGCAGGATCGGAATATCGGCCAAGTACTCCAGCCAAACCAACGACGTGAAGAACCCACTCTCGGTAGCGGTTGTGGGATTGGACGACGCGGCGATCGATCGAATGGTCGTCTGGTATTTCTGTCTGAACTCTTGCACGCGTTGATTGGTAATGCGCGACGCCTGCACTATGCCAATCGCGGTCGCGATCACACCGAGTGATAGAAGCAACGCAACGACCGCGTGCACCGGCCGGCGGCGTGACCAAAGCCGGATCTGATGCACAGCTCCAGGCTTGGTCCAAGAGAGCGGGCGATACTCCCCCCATGCATCGAGATCCTCGGCAAACGCTCCCGCGGAGGTGTATCGATCGCTTGGATCGAACGCGAGGGCTCGGCGATAAATCTGGTCGAGGTCGACATCCAATCCGAGCGAGTCGGGCACGCTCCCCCTGGTCGAGAGTGTGTTCCTGATTTCATCCCAGGTCTCACCATTGGGCATGCGATTGCTCAAGAGAAAGTAGAGCATGCCTCCCAACGCGTAGATATCAGCCGGCGGAGCGGGGGTTGCCGTCTCCTTTGCAACATACTCCGGACAGATGAACGCATAGTTGCCGCCTTTGCGTGCGTCGGAATCCATCGCCGCAAGGTCGAAGTCCGCGACCTTGGGCACGCCCCGATCCGTGAGCAGGATGTTGGCAGGCTTGAGATCGCCATGCACAACGCCAGCGGAATGCAAGGCCTGAACTCCGCGGGCGACCTGCGACATGAGCGAAGCGGCCTTGCGAGGGGCCAGCGGCAGTTCCAATCCGTTCAGATCACCACCGGCCATGAGCTCGGTCACAAGAAAGCTCGTTCCGTCCGCGCATTCTCCCGAATCCAGCACCTGGACGACATGCTCGTGTTGCACGCGCCTGGCCGACACCCCCTCGCTCAGCGTAGATGTTCCCGACGCGTGGACCTTGATGGCGACATGCGAAGGAAACCCCTCCGACGAGAGCTTGCGGTCGGTCGCGAGGTAGACGAACGAATCGCGTCCTACCCCGATCACCTCCTCAAGCAGGTACCGATCGCCCTTGCCAAACTCACAAGGACAGGCCAAAGGCAGGCTGAGATCCGCAAGCGATGCGTCGATGAGTCGGCTTGCCAAGGCCTCAATCGGATTCATAGATTCGTCCTCGTCTGGAAGCGAGCCGCCAGCGTTTTTCGAATCCTCTGCCATCGTTGCCTGCTGGCCTCCTCTGAGATTCCGAGCATCTGCCCGATCGCGTTGTGACCGACGCCACGCAGTCGCAGCAGGTAGATCCGCCGATCCTCGGAACTCTCTAGCGCATCAAAGAGCTGAAACACCAGCGCATGGGCTTCGTCGTCGTCCCGGCACGCGTTGAGCCGCCGCACGAACTCCTGAAAGAAGTCGCTCTCCTCGCCCAGACGTGAGCGTGCAAGCTTGATTAATCGAAACTTGCTGATGGAAGCATTCGTCGCAATCGTCATGATCAACGAGGTCATCTCAGCCTCGCTGTTGGCTCGGATGGCCCCGTTCCGGGCCAGGAGGTCCACACGGCGCAGCACCGTCGCCATGATGTCCTCACTGTCAAACACCCGGCGGGTCTCGCCGCTGAGCTTGCGCCGGGCGACGTTTCGAATCGCGTCCTTGTGTCTGAGCACAAACTGGGCGATCTGGTCGCGATCACCCAGGATCAATCCCACGGCACTGGCGGGTTTTTCACTATTGCCCGAGTCTTTGCCCACCTTGGGGTTTCCCCTGTATCTAAGTAATATATACTACAGAAATGAGTCCTTTTCGCGTGGGGAAAAAGTCGGTTCAAATCTGAAAGGTGTTTTCATGGGCTGCGATCCTCCTGGACCTCCGTTTCCGGATGTATGGGCGAAATTGCGGTGGGAGCTTTGCGAGCTGTACAAGGGCTCCGGCGGCGATTGCTGCGATCTGTTCCCCCCAACGGGTGACAACGACCCAATCACGAACGCCAACCTGTTGACCACGCGGTATCGGGCCCATCGCGACGCGGGAGGTTTCTCCGATCCGGAGGATGCCGCCGCGTTTCTCTCGCGCATCGATGAACTCGAGGTCACGCTGGGGTCGTTGGGCAGCTCGTTCCCCAGTGACGCCCGGACCGTGCTCGAGGCACTTATCGCCGATGCAAGGAGCGATCTGGCCAGCTAAGCAGCTTGGGTCCGGAGCTTGGCCAAGCTTGCTTGGCTCGCGGGGCCAACCCCCGGGGCCTTGCCGCGATCTTGACGACGAGCTAGTGTTCAACATGTCCACGTCGGCCAAGACCACTTCGTCCACAGACCGGGTTTAGCCGGCCGGCATCGCTGTTGAAGCTCCTCCAGCGCCCGGCCCTCACAGGACCGGGCGTTGTCTCTTTCACTTGTTCATATGCTCAGGGCCGGAATCACCATCGGATCAGAACCACTCACCCACGCGGAACGCCATGCCCCAGATCACACTCCCAGACGGTTCGATTCGCGTCTTCGATGAGCCACTCAGCGCACTCGATGTCGCCCGCGATATCGGCAAACGCCTCGCCGCCGATGCCGTCGGATGCGTCATCGATGGCCAGCTCTCGGATCTCTCGACCATCCTCGATCGCGATTGCGAGCTGGGCATTGTCACGCCCAAGTCTCGCGACGGCAAGCTCGATCCCAACGCCCTGTTCCTCATAAGACACTCCGCCGCCCACGTCATGGCCGAGGCCATCCAACGGGTCGTGCCCGAAGCCGAGCTCGTTTACGGCCCCCCGGTCGACAACGGTTTCTTCTATGACATTCGCTTCCCCGAAGATCGCCACCTGAAAGAAGGTGACTTCGAGCAGATCGAAACCGAGATGGCCGCGATCATCGCCGAGGACCGCCCGTTCACCCGCTTCGACCTGGTGCACGACGAAGGCATGACCAAGCTCAAGGGTGAAGGAAGCAAATACAAGATCGACAACGCGCTCCGAGCCCACGAAGCAGGCTCGCTCACCCTCTCGTGGTACGCCACGGGCCAGCCGGGTGAGAACTGGGAAGACCTCTGCCGAGGTCCGCACGTGCCGAGCACCGGCCGCATCGGCGCGTTCAAAGTCACGAGCCTGGCCAGCAGCTACTGGCACGGCGATGAGAACTCCGACCGGCTCACCCGCGTCTACGGCACCGCGTTCGCCAACCAGAAAGACCTGGACGCGCACCTCAACCAACTCGAAGAGGCCAAGAAACGCGACCACCGCGTTCTAGGCAAGAAGCTCAAGCTCTTCCATATCGATGAAGCGGTGGGCCAGGGGCTCGTGCTCTGGACACCCGCCGGCTCAGTCATCCGCAAGGAACTGCAAGATTTCATCGGCGAAGAACTCCGCAAGCAAGGCTACCACGACGTCTTCTGCCCACACATCGGCAAGCTTGAGCTGTACAAGACCAGCGGCCACTTCCCGTACTACGCCGACAGCCAGTTCGTGCCCGTCATGGATCGCGACTTCCTCCAGGGCGTCGCCGACGATGGCTGTTCCTGCGGCGAACTGAGCAATATGCTCGCGGCGGGCAACATCGAGGGTTATCTCCTCAAGCCCATGAACTGCCCGCATCACATAAAGATCTTCGCGAGCCAGCCGCACAGCTATCGCGACCTGCCCGTCCGCCTCAGCGAGTTCGGCACGGTCTACCGCTGGGAACAATCAGGCGAACTCAACGGCATGACCCGAGTGCGCTCGTTCACCGTCGACGATGCGCACCTGTTCTGCCGCGAAGACCAAGTCGCCGATGAGGTCATGGGATGCCTGAGTCTCGTGAAGATCGCCTTCGAAACCTTGGGCCTCGAGAACTTCCGTGTCCGCGTAGGCCTGCGCGATCCCGATAGTGGCAAGTACGTCGGCAAGCCCGAGGTCTGGGACAAGGCCGAGGAGGCCTGCCGAAACGCGGCCCGGAGCCTGGGCACCGAGGTCTCTGAAGAACCGGGCGAAGCCGCGTTCTACGGCCCGAAGATCGACTTCATCGTCCGCGATGTCATCGGCCGCGAGTGGCAGCTCGGCACCGTCCAAGTCGATTACAACCTGCCCGAACGGTTCGATCTGACCTACATCGGAAGTGACAACACGGCGCACCGGCCGGTCATGATCCATCGCGCACCCTTCGGCAGCTTCGAGCGATTCGTCGCCGTCCTCATCGAGCACTTCGAGGGCCGCTTCCCGCTCTGGCTCAGCCCCGAGCAGGTCCGCGTGCTCCCGGTGAGCGAGAAGAGCGCCGAGTATGCAGCAACCGTGCTCGACAAGCTCAAGGGGACCCGCGTGCGGGCCACCGCCGATCTCTCCGGCGATCGCCTTCAAGCCAAGATCAAGGTTGCGTCAGATGAACTCGTACCCTACCTGCTCATCGTGGGTCCGCGAGATCAAGAGAACCAGACGGTCTCGGTCCGAGCACGCGGGATTCAGAAGGACCTCGGCGCCATGCCCCTGGACGGATTCTGCACGCGAGCAATCGAGGAGATCCTGACCAAGGGCGAATCGCGCGTTGTCGACGCGTTTTCCACGGCGGCCGACCGGGAATAGACGTCCTGCCTTGCTAGTTCGGAGCGTACCGCTGCAGGATTTGCAGCCCAAGGGGGACCCATGGGAAAGTCTTTGGCCTATGCGGCTGTCGTTATCGTTCTCGGTGCGGTGCTGCTCATCGCTTGGAACATGACCCTTGGGCATCGCGGTGAGGTCGAGCGAGCGCTCTTCGGCGATGACTCGTCACTTGAGAGCGCGCTGGACCGAGCCGACGAATCGGGCAGGCCGGTGTTCGTGCTCGTCGAAGCTCTCTGGTGTCCGAACTGCGCCGTTCTGAAGAAGAATGGGCTGGCAAACAAAGACTCCATTCAGGCCATCGTCGAGAACACCGAGGCTGCTCGCCTGGACCTCACCCAACGCGAACTGCAGTTCGACGACACGGCCATGCTCGATCGGCTCGATGTCAGCGTCGTGCCCACGATGGTGCTTCTCGACTCCGGACGCGAGGTTTCTCGGCTCGTGGGCGTGCAGGACAGCGAGACGATCGTCCGTTGGATCGAATCTCGCGGCAAGGCGGATGTATCGGAAAGCGATAAACAAACAAGCGTCCGCTGAGCACCTGGAAAGTCGAAAGTCACTCAGAACCTATTAGGCGGCCCATGGGGTCCAAACACCACCGAATCGCACTTGAAATGCTGCCTTATTGCGCCTAAGAACCGATTCGAGGCGACAAGGCGACCTTTGCAATTTGGCCAACTAGGCTACTTGTGGGCCCGTTAGTTCTCAGACAGGAAATGAATGGATCTCACCGCTCAGCAGCTTCTCCGTGACATCGAACTCCTGAGCAGGGCGTTCCTGGAATCTGAGTCCGATACACCGATTCTGCCACGGATCAGCCCTGAGCAACTCCGTGAGGAAATCGAGTTCTCGATTCCCGAGCGAGGCGGCGATCACGACGAGGTCATGCGACGGCTGGTCGACATCTTCGACCGCACTCCCAGGACAGCAACTAACCGGTTCTTCAACCAGCTATTCGGCGGACGCGATCCCTCGGCGACCGTCGCCGAGGTCCTCAGCGCGCTGGCCAACAACTCCATGTACACGTTCAAGGCCGCGGGGCCGCACATTCTCATCGAGCGTGAACTGATTCGCCACATGGGCGAGATGATGGGCTTTGCCAACGCCGACGGCGTATTCGCGCCCGGTGGCTCGCTCTCCAATCTCACCGCGGCGCTCGTCGCGCGCGACCACGCACTCGAAGGTGCCGGCGAACGGGGCCTCGAGGGCAGCACGCTTGCGATGTACACCTCCGAGGAAAGCCACTACTCGATTCCCAAGGCCGCAGCCATTATCGGCATCGGACGCAATAACGTTCGATACATTCCAGCTGACGAGTTGGGGCGCATGCGACCCGACGCGCTCGCTGAGGCGATCGAGCAAGACTTGAGCGATGGCATCATCCCCGCGATGGTCAACGCGACCGCCGGCACCACCGTCCCCGGCGCGTTCGATCCGATTCGCGAGATCGCAGATGTCACCCGACCCCACGGTGTGTGGCTCCATGTCGATGGCGCCTACGGCGGATCGATTGTTCTAAGCGAGAATCATCGCCAACTGCTCGATGGAAGCGAGCTTGCAGACTCGATCGCGTGGGATGCCCACAAGATGATGGGCGTGCCGTTGACGTGCTCCGTCGTGCTGTTTCGTGAGCGAGGACGCGCCGCCGCAAGCCTCTCCGAGCACGCCGAGTATCTGTTCCAACAGGACGACGACGATCTCAACCCCGGCACCCGAAGCATGCAGTGCGGTCGCCGCAACGACGCGATCAAGCTCTGGGCCGCGTGGCAACGCAATGGCGACGAAGGCTACGCCGCGCGAATTGACCATCTATTCGATCTCACGGCCCATGCGCGAGCGATCGTCGAGAACGACGAGAGACTCGAGCTCTCGTGCGAGCCGATGTCCGTAAACGTGTGCTTTGAAGTCCGCGACAAGCCGTCGGACCTGATCTGTCATCGTCTCGATGAGTCGGGGCGGCTCAAGGTGGGCTACGGCGTCGTCAAAGGCCGACGCGTGATTCGCATCGTCTTTGTGAACGCTGATCTGACAACGGCGGACGTCGACCAGGCATTTGAGGCGATCCTGGAAACCGCCGAGGAAATGCCGAAGACGAACAACGCGGTTGAAGTAGCATCGCGTTGCGCGGTCTGCTGATCGACGAACTTCGAACCAAACTGTGTGGCCGTGCCACCAACCATGGCTTTGCATGGTTGGTGCTTCCAAAGCAGGTGTAGAGAACACCGACCGCTCAAAGCAGCGGTTGATGGCACATGCGTCTCCTGCTTCCCCAAAGTTCCGATTGCGCGAATCACCAATCCAAGGGCGATCGCCACGCTTTTGCAAGCTCCTCGACCTCGACCTCAATCGCTTCCTCGGCATGTCCGACGATCAACACATCATCTGCGATCACCTCGCCGATGCAGGTCCACTCCACTTCGTCGCCGACGATCTCCTGGAATCTCTCCCAAGGATCGGCATCGGTCTCAGAGTCGATCGGCACCTCGACCACGTAGTTCGCGGCACACTCGGCAAACCGCATCGCGTCAGTCCAGACCGTGCCAGGATCGCTGATATGCGCACCAAGCGGGCGATCCTCGCTGCTGCCGGCAATCAACATCTCCGCGATCGCGACCAGCAAGCCACCGTCTGAGACATCGTGCACGCTCAACGCGAGCTCTTCGCGGATCAATGACGCCACTGCGTTCGCCGCAAGCACGCCTTGCCCGAGATCCACCTTGGGATGGCCAGGATCGCAGCCCTCGGGCACGCCGAAGAGCTCAGCAAACAGCGAGTTGCCCAGGCCGTCTTCCTGCACTCCCACGACGACGAGCTTGGAACCCGGCCGCTTGGCGTCCATCGTCACGCACCTGTTCACGTCTTGCACAATGCCGATGCCCGAGATTAAGAGCGTGTAGGGGATTTCAATCGTGCGCGGGGGCTTGCCGTCGACACCGGGAATGGTCAGCTGGTTGTTGAGCGAATCTTTCCCCGAAACAAACGGCGTGCGATACGCCTTCGCGCCGTCGTAGCACCCCTCGCACGCACGCACAAGGGCCGCCATGTTCTCCGGCTTCTCGCAACTCGGCCAGCAGAAGTTGTCCAGGATCGCTATGTGCGATGGATCCGCCCCGACGCACACGAGATTCCGCACGCACTCATCGATCGCGGCCAGCGCCATCTGATACGGATCGCCCCCGAGCTTCGGATCGCCCAAACGCGTCTGCAACCCGCACCCGACCGCAAGCCCCTTCCCAGACCCCGGCACCGGTTCGATCACCGAAGCATCGCCCGGACCCCGGCCCATCGGCCCGACCAAAGGCTTCAAAACCGTATTGCCCTGCACCTCGTGGTCGTATTGGCGGATGATCCAATGCTTGCTCGCGATCGAAGGCTGGCGAAGCAACGCAAGCAACGCATCGGTCGGCGAGAGCGAATCCCCAAAGGAGGCCCTGGCGCGAGCCTGCGCTTTGCCTTTGTCTTCTTCCGCCTTTGCGTTCGATACGTCGCCCGAGCCCAGGCTTGCGCCAGGGCCTCTGTTCCACGCCGCTTCGCGGGTGGGCATGGGGATGCCGTCGTGCAAGAACGCCATCGGCATGCGACCGACCTCGGTGCCGTGGTCATTCAAGATCAACTCAGCTCCCGGCGTACCAAAGTGTCCGAGCACCGCCAGCTCGACGTTCTCCTCATCGCAGATCGCCTGCAGCGCATCCAGGTTGTCTCTCGGCACCGCAAGCACCATCCGCTCCTGGGCCTCAGAAATCCAAATCTCCGTGCTCGTCAACCCCGCGTATTTCAAGGGCGCACGCTCCAGATGCACCTCGGCACCAATCTTCTCACCCATCTCGCCCACGGCACTGCTGAACCCGCCAGCACCGCAATCGGTGATCGACGTAAACAGGGGCGAACTATCCACGTCACGCGCCCGCAAGATCGCATCCAGCACACGCTTCTCTTCGATCGCATTGCCAATCTGCACCGCATGCGAGAACTCGTCGGCATGCGTATCGGTCAACTCCGCCGAACTGAACGTCGCGCCATGGATCCCGTCACGCCCCGTTCTTCCGCCCAGCGCAACGATCAGATCGCCATCCTGCGGATCACCCTCGATCCGATCCTTGGGCATCACCCCGATACACCCTGCAAAAACAAGCGGGTTACCCACGTACCGATCATCAAACTCCACGGCCCCGCTCAACGTCGGAATCCCCATCCGATTCCCATAATCTCGCACGCCCGCCACGACGTTGGTCAGGATCTGGCGCGGATGCAAACACCCCGAAGGAAGCAACTCTCGGCCCGCTTCCCCCTCTGTAGTCTCTGCGGCAAATCCCTCCGGAAAAGCCACACAAAACACATCCGAGTTCGCGATCGGCTTCGCCGCAAGCCCTGTGCCGATGATGTCGCGTATGCACCCCCCGATCCCCGTCGCTGCCCCGCCATATGGCTCCAGCGCCGAGGGATGGTTGTGCGTCTCTACCTTCACGCAGACCGCGTGCTCGTCATCGAACTCGATGATCCCCGCGTTGTCGACGAACACGCTCAGGGTCCAATCCAGACCCTCTTCGATCAACTCATGCGTCGCCGCGGCGACCGTGCGCTTTAACAGATTGTCGATCTCCACCGTGCCGTCAGAAGCAACCGAGTGCCCAGGCCGTCCGTGCCAATCGATCCCGCCCGTCTCGGGCTCGTGTCCGCTATATCGCACGCTGCTCTTTAAAGTCTTGTGGACGCAATGCTCGGACCAGGTCTGCGCAAGCGTCTCAAGCTCGATCTCCCGAGGCTCCCTGCCCAGTTCCTTGTACTCACTCTGGATCGCCCGCATCTCCGGCAGGCTCAAAAACAAATGCGCCTCGCGGCTGAGCTTCTGCAGCGCGTCATCATCCAATCCCAAAATCGGAATCTCGCGCACTTCCACCTGGCGTTCATGACCCTTGGGCAACTCATCAGGCCAGAACGCTCCCTCGTGGATCGCGTGCACCACCGTGTTGGCAAGCAAACGCGACGCGAGCGAGCGAGCCGAGGGAAGATCGATCCCTTCCAGGGAGTATCGCCAAGCCGTCGAAACCTGGCATCGAACGCCGACTAACGCCTCGATGGCGCCAGCCACCGACTGCGCCACGGGATCCATAACCCCCGGCAACGGATGCACCTCGATGACCACGCCCTCATCCGGGCTCGCTCCCACGATCGACTCTTCCAACACCCGATCGGTCAAGAGCCTCTCGCGCACTCGGGTAATCTGCTCGTCGGCGAGTTTGCCCTCAATGAGATAGATCCGCGCAACCCTCGCCGAGCGCAGCGCGACGCCAATCGCCTCGGCGTCGTGCACCAACCGCCTGGCGCGAGCGTCATCCTCGGCGTTCTTGAGGTGGACTTCGATGCGGGCAACAAGGCTGGTTCCGGTCGCGTTCATGCGCGATCGTACGCCGCGGGCACACAACCGATGCCCGATAGCTTCCAATCCGGGGCCGCCGATCTACAGTCCGCCCCCATGACCAACCAGTCGAACCAGGCCGACAAGCCCACAGTCCATCTGTTCACCGACGGCGCCTGCTCGGGCAACCCAGGCCCAGGCGGCTGGGCGTTCATCCTCCGCCATCCCTCCTCGGACGCCGAGATCGAGGGCAACGGCGGCGAGCGGACCACCACCAACAATCGCATGGAACTCACTGCGGTCATCAAAGGCCTGGAACGGCTCACCCGACCAAGCCTGGTCCACCTCTATTCGGACTCCCAGTACGTCCTCAAGGGCCTGCGCGAGTGGATGGCCGGCTGGAAGCGAAAGGGCTGGAAAACCGCCGCCAAAAAGCCGGTCAAGAACGTCGAGCTCTGGCAACGCCTCGACGAGCTCAAGGCCCAGCACGAGCTCCAGTTTCACTGGGTCGAGGGCCACTCGGGGCACCCCGAAAACGAGCGATGTGACACGCTTGCGGTCGCGGCACGCGACGCCCACCGCTAGTTGCCTATGCCAGGTTCTCGGTCCTGAACTCAACTACCGGCTGCGCCGGTTGGTCCGCCTGACCCATCTGGGACAGACCTGACGCCTCGCGGCTCGGGGTGATGTTTGCTGCGTGTGGCGAGCGCTCCTGACCAGGCCGATGTGTCTCGGTCGCGACATGTGCGATCAGATTAGAGGAGCGAGCTGTGGAACTGAATGATATCCTCCATGCGGCATACGAAGCCGATGCGTCCGATGTCCATCTCATCGCCGGCCACCCGCCTTACTTGCGGGTGCACCAGGTGGTGCAGCCCATGGAGTTCCCTTGCATCTCGCCTGATGAAGCACGTGAGATGTTCGAGGAGATGGCTCCCGAGCCCGCTCGCCGAACGTTTGAATCGCACTGCGACTCCGACTTCTCCTACGAGGTCGCCGACCTGGCCCGTTATCGTGTGAACGCACACCTGCAGAAAGGCGCGATCGGCCTGGCCTTGAGAATTATTAAGACCAAGGTCCCGCCGTTGGAGGTGCTGAGCCTTCCCGAGGTCATCGCACGCCTGACCTACCTGCCCCGAGGGCTCGTGCTCGTCACGGGCGACACCGGTTCGGGTAAGTCCACGACGCTCGCTGCCATGATCCAGGCGATGAACGAACGCTACGCCAAGCACATCATCACGCTGGAAGACCCGGTCGAATACGTCTTCCAGTCCGAGCAATGCCTCATCGAACAGCGCGAGCTGGGCCAGGACATGCCCACCTTCGCCTCGGGCCTCAAGCACGCCCTGCGTCAGGACCCCGACATCATCCTCGTCGGTGAGATGCGTGACCTCGAGACCACGAGTCTCGCGATCAGTGCCGCCGAGACCGGCCACCTGGTCCTCTCGACGTTGCACACGATCAACGCGTCGCAGACCGTGGAACGAATCGTGGACATGTACCCGGCGTCGCAGCAGAACCAGATCCGCTCGATGCTCGCCGGC
>JAJDDL010000003.1 GCA_029260335.1 Phycisphaerales bacterium
GGCGCTATTGCCGTCGGCGATGTCGATCTCATCGGGGATGGAGTTGGCGTTGCAATCGACGTCGAGGCAATCGGCCCGCTTGGCGAGGTATTCGCGCATGATGCGTGTGGAATCGGTGTGGAATCGGGCGTCGTGGTTGGCGTCACCCCCGGAATAGCTCTGGCCGCAATAGCTCATGATCGGCCCTCGCTGCGGCTGGCCGAAGGCGTCGTTGCAGGTATCGAGTTCACGACTATGGGTGTGCGATGCCCCGAAGTTGTGGCCCAACTCGTGCGCGGCGACGACTAGATCGCCGTTGAGAAAGCTGGCGACATCCGGATCGCCCAACCCCGCGCCCATGTAGCCGCAGACCGAATACGCGTGGCCCGTGCACACCTCTGAAAGCCATGCCTGGCCGCCAAAGGCATAATCGCGTCGGCCGGAGCAGAGCTGTGCGACATCCCGGTGCACGTCGGTCTCAAACTCCTGCCAATAATCGCGAAACTGGCCGAGCGGCCCTTCACCATTGAACTCATCATCCGGGTCGGTCCACAGACGCGCGAAACTGAGGATGATGCGGACTCCCGAGTCACGGGAGTACACGTAACTGGTCTGCCCATAGAGCATGACCAGGTAGTCCATCGCGTGCGTTTCGTCGTCGAACATCTCATAGAAATCAAAGTCCGTGTCGACCGCAAGCTCGATAAGAAAGTCTGCGGGGAAGTCGTCGGTCGGCCCTGCGGGCTCGACCCAACCATCGGACTCGACGCCGCAACCGGGTCTGCTCGACCCGCCCATCCCCGCGTTGCCCGGCCGGACAACGAGCCGATCAGCCGAAGGGCCTTCTTCTTGCATCACCGATCCGATCGAGACCACCCGGCCGCGTCCGTCATCGATGCGTCCGACGAAGCCAAGCGAATGCGCGTGCGCTAGGAAGACGTTCGAATCCGGACGCCCGGCGATCTCGCCTGCGAGTAGCACCACGCCTGATGGGTCATAGCCGAGCGGATGATCCTCTCCATCGCCGGTTTGGACGACGAACTGAGTCTGGGATGAAACGACCGAGAACCTGCGCAGTTCCAGATCAACGCTCTCGCCTGCCGAGAGTTGAAACCCTCGAATCTCCAGGGTCTGGCCCATCTGCGGCGTATGCCTGAGCTCACGCGGCAGTTCGACCTCGATCGGCGCGATCGCGGCTTGGAACGCCGGTGCCTGCGGTTGCGCGGTTGCGGGCTGCAAGAGCGACGCTGCGCAGACGGACGACAAGCACAGATGGGCGAGCAATGGCATTTTGGGCAACTCCGCGATTAAGGTCGATCTGAAGCCAAGGTATCCGATGGCCCATTGGTGAGTCAACCCTGTGACGCTTTAGCAGCCCCTAGCGAATGAAGATCCTTGGGGATGAAGGCAGATGGGATAGTTCCGCCCGTCATGCTTGGCGACATTGAGGATCGCCGCGGGCCTATCGCTCGCAACCCAGCGCAAGCAGATCCAGGAATCGAAAGAAATCATCCGGGTTGCACTGTCCATCGCGATCGAGATCGCACAGATCGCCCTTGTCTGAGCTGAACGCGTCGAGGAACAGGAAGAAGTCCTCGGCGTCCGCGTCGCCGTCGCAATCGATGTCGGCGGGGCACTCGGCGATAACAAAGGCGTACGCCGCGCCCTCGGTCTGATCGCCGTTGGATTCTCCGGGCACGCCCACGACGACATGCGAACCGCTGACGCCCAGGCCATATCCAAAGCAATCGAAGGATGCGCCATGGGGATCGCCTAACTCCCGGACCTCTTGCCAGGCATCGCCAAGGCGTTCAAAGACGTACGCCGTTCCGCGCGGCGATCCGTAGTGGTCCTCGTCATTGGGCGCGGAGATGACCGCGAGCGGACCGTCCAAGGACAAATAGTCGCCGAAGGTGTCGTTCTCATCACCATCCGAAGGTGCCAACAGAGCGACTTCCTCCCATGCGTCATTGACTCGGCGGAAGACGAATACCGCGCCGCTCGCTCGTCCATGCACGTCCTTGCCGGGCGCACCAATGAGAATCGACGAATCATCAACTGCAACGGCCGATCCAAAGGCGTCGCCATCGGAGAGATCCGATGGAGATAGCACCGCGCGAACCTCCCATCGATCACTCCCTCGCTCAATTATCCAGACCCGCTGCCTATCGGCGGTGTGTATGTCGAAGCTCTGGTTTCCCACCACGATCACGCCGTCGTTAATTGCAACGTCGTACCCAAATCCCCCGTCCCGCCTGGGTTCGGGAGCCTGCATCTTCGCCTGCCTGATCCACTGCCCCTCAATCCGTTCGTAGATGTAGATAGCCCCCGCGTCGAGCACGGTGTCATCGTCTCCCCAGTCGCCGACGACCAGAATGCCATCCTCCACGGCCATTGCGAGGCCGAAGTATGTGTATTGCGGATATCCCTCGGGGAGCAAATGCGCACGCTCTTGCCAAAGGTTGCCCTGGCGTTCGAGCACGTACACCGATCTTGTCCAGTTTCCATCCTGATCATGAGCGCGGCTGGAAACCGCCATCATGTTCTTGTCGATCGCAATCTCTCTCCCAAAGTGTGCATTCTCGAAACCGTCACTCGCCATGATCTTGTCGCGAATGACCCAGCGACCTCCTTCAAGCTCGAGCACGTAGGCGGCCCCAGCGTCGGCTGCGCGTTCATTGTCGTTCTCCTCGCCAATCACGAGCGTTGTTCCGTCGATCGCAACGCCTAGTCCGAAGTTCCCATTCGCGATCGGGTCGCCGGCGACCAGCCTCTGAGCCGGCGGTCCCGCGTGTGCCATTGCGCAGCAGATTCCAGCGATGGTGCACAATCGATGCATGGCGTTCCCTTGGTTAGCAGTCGAGATGAAACAGATCCAAGTATGCAAAGAAGTCATCGGCATCACAATCGCCGTCTCTGTCTATGTCGCAGGTCCTCGAGTCGCCATTGGTGAACGCGTCGAGAAATGCGAAAAAGTCATCCGAGTCGGCGTCGCCATCACAGTCAACGTCGCCCAAACAGGATGGGACCTCAAACACGTACGCGAAGCCAGGGCAGTCTCAGCAGCTGCCAGCGAATCGATCCAGATACGCGAAGAAATCATCGGCATCACAATCGCCGTCCCCATCGACATCGCACACGTCCGCATCGCGAGAATCGAACGCGTCGAGGTATGCAAAGAAGTCGTCGGCGTCCGCGTCGCCATCGCCATCCAGATCCGCTGGGCAAAGCCCGGGCAGCGCGAGCAGTGTTGCCAGCGCGTCTACCTGTCCATACCCAAAGAGCGGGTCATAGCCCGGATCGCCCAGATCCATCGCGTTGTCGCGCAACAGATCGCGGATCTGTTGAGGCGTCAGCGTGTCATCGAGCGAGAGCATCAGCGCGACCAGCCCGCTCACGTGCGGGGTCGACATGCTCGTGCCAGAGATCGCGTTGTATGAGCTCGATCCGCCAATCCAACTCGAAAGGACATTGACCGCAGGCGCCGCCACGTCGAGCCAATCGCCTCGATTGGAGCTGCCATACCGGGCGTAGTCGCAATCGGTGCCGCTGACCGCCAAGACCGAGTCGTACGCCGCGGGGTAGAACCTGGATGTCGAGTTGTTGTTGCCCGCCGCGGCGATCACGGGCATGCCGTTGTCCCAGGCATACTGGACCGCGTCGGCGAGCGCGCCGTTGCCGCCGCCGCCGCCGCCGGAGTAGTTCAGCAGGTCGGCACCGTTGTCGGTCGCGTAATACACGGCCTCGGTGATCGATTCCCACGAACCGCTGTTGTTGGAGTTGAAAACCTGGAGGATCATGACCGTCGAGTTGGACATGCCGGCCATGCCCACGCCGTTGTCAATTGCCGCCGCGGCTGTGCCCGCGACATGCGTCCCGTGCCCGTTCTCGTCATCCAAGGTGTTGTCATCGAACAGGCAATCTCGCCCGTAGATGTCATCGACATACCCGTTGTTGTCATCGTCGATGCCATTGCCCGGGATCTCATCGATGTTGACATGCACATTGAGTTGGAAGTCCTCGTGCGCGAAGTTCAGGCCGCCGTCGGCGACGGCGATGACGATGTCGCTCAAGCCACGTGTGATATCCCACGCCTGGGGCGCGTTGATCGCTCGCGGACCGCATTGCTCGTGCCAGCGCGGGTCATCGGGCTCGAACGCGGCCTTGGTGATCCAGTTGGGATGGGCGTAGCGCACGCCCTGCGTCGCCGCGACCAGGTCATCGATCTGATCAGGGTCCACGCCGCCCGGCAGCGTCAGCACCCGCACCCTGGCCAAGGGGTGCTCGCCGGTCGGGTCGTTCTTGGGGTGCGGTGCATGGGCGATCTCTCGCCACACAAGCTCAGCCCCGATAACACGCTCGACCGCATTGACCATGTCCTGATCGGGAATCTCGGCAAACCCGATAATCAGTTCGTTGCCGACATAGCGATGCGTCGCGCCGATTTCGAGTTGGGTGTTTCCATTGTCCGCGGCAGTTGCGGAACATCCAGTCCCCGCCGCCGCGATCATTCCTGCTAACAACCGTCTGCTCACCTTCGAGTCCTTTCGGGCGTGAGGAGCGTATCCCTGACCGCGTCACGGGAAGATATCGGAATCTATCGAACGTCCCAAGGCGCACGCGAGAATTCTCTGACGATGGCGTAGGCATTTGCGCTACCACCCCGGCCATCGGCCCGGGGTGGTTTCACAAATCAGGACGCGTCCCTGGGGAAGAACACGATCGTCAGGCGATCAGCAACCCCCGGCGAATGCATCCAAGTACGCGAAGAAGTCGTCGGCGTCACAGTCGCCATCGCCATCTAGGTTACATATGGCCAAGTCGTTCGCCGCGAACGCATCGAGGTAGTCGAAGAAGTCGTCGGCGTCCGCGTCGCCATCGCCATCGAGGTCCGCCGGGCAGCCCGAAGGCACGGCCAGGAGCGTCGCCAGCGAGTCGACGCGGCCATACCCGAATAGCGAGTCGTAGCCCGCATCACCCAGGTCGACGGCGTTGTCGCGCAGAAGGTCTCGGATCTCCTGCGGAGTGAGATCCCCATTCAATGAGAGCATCAACGCGACGAGCCCACTCACGTGGGGCGAGGACATGCTTGTGCCGGTCTTGGTGCTGTAGGAACTCGAACCGCCTACGTCCGAGGAGAGGATGTCCACCCCCGGAGCTCCAACGTCGAGCCAATCGCCTCGATTGGAGTTGTTGTATCGGCCGTCGTTGCAATCGGTGCCGCTGATCGCGAGCACGGGCGTGTACGCGGCTGGATAGAAACGGCTGGACGAGTTGTTGTTGCCCGCGGCGGCCACGACCGGCATGCCGTTGTCCCACGCATAATCCACCGCGTCCGAGAGCAGCCCATCTCCGCCGCCGCCACCACCGGAGTAGTTCAGCAGGTCGGCGTCGTTGTCGGTCGCGTAGAAGACCGCCTCAGCGATCGCCTCCCAGGTGCCGCCGCCGTTGGAGCGGAAGACCTGGAGGACCATGACCGACGAGTCGGACATGCCGGCAATCCCGAGGTTGTTGTTAATCGGAGCCGCGGCGGTACCGGAAACATGCGTGCCATGTCCGTTTCCGTCGGTCATGTTGTTGGTATCGTCGATGCAATCGCGCCCGTTGATGTCGTCGACGTACCCGTTGTTGTCATCGTCTATGCCGTTGCCAGCGATCTCATCGGGATTCACATAGACGTTGCCCTGAAACTCCTCGTGCGAGAAGTTGAGCCCCGTATCGGCGACCGCGATGACAATGTCACTCGAGCCGCGGGTGATGTCCCACGCCGCCGGGGCGTTGATGGCCTGCGGCCCGCACTGCTGATTCCAACGCGGATCGTTGGGCTCGAACGCGATCTCGGTGAGCCAGTTGGGATGGGCGTATCGCACGCCTTCGAGCGCACGGACCGCGCCGGCGACCGCAAGCGGATCAACGCCTTCGGGCAACGTGAGGACGCGGACCATCGCCAGCGGATGGACGCCGTTCGGATCGTTCTTGGGATGCGGAGCGTGGGGGATCTCGCGCCAATCGGCGGGTCCACCCAGAACACGCTCGACTTGGGCCATCGCGCCGGCTTGGGGCACGGCGCCAAAGCCAATCACTAACTCACTGGTGACGTATTGCCCTTGCTTGGCGGCGATCGGTTGGACGGGGCCGTCGGCGAGAATCGCGGCGTGCGAGGCCGTTCCCACAGAGACGGCGATCATGGCGGTCAACATCTGGTTTCTCAACGGTCACTCCTCTTCAACTCCAAGGTCACTTTCGATACGCGAATCAAGAGCGTACCGGATCCCTACAGATGGAGCCATGGTGGAATGAAACACCAACTCTCAATCATGCGCTTTCGATCATGCGGAAAACCCCCGCCGTGCCAGACGCTTGTCCTAAACGGCGGGGGGCTATTGAAATGAGAGTCGTGGGTCCGGCATGGTCAGGCGTCAACCGCTGCCCGCCATTCACTGAGATCAGCCGCAGCCACCGGCGAAGAGGTCGAAGTAGGCGCAAAAGTCGTCGACGTCGCCGTCACCTTCTCTGTCCAGATCGCATTCTGGCAAGTCATCCGCCGCAAAGGCGTCCATCGCTAGTCGCATGGAGCAGCGAAGAAATCCAAGTACGCAAAGAAGTCGTCCGCGTCGTTGTCGCCATCGCCATCCAGGTCTGCTTCGCTGTCGCCGCTGGCGAACCGATCTAGGTAGTAGAAGAAGTCATCGGAATCCACGTCGCCATCGGGCACGCCGAACTCGCGGTTGTTGGGATCTGTGGACCCGGTGAGATCCGCCGGGCATTGCTCGATCGGGAGCAAGAGGTCGTTGGGACTGCGCAGTCGCGATGCATCAAACGCGACGACCTCAATGAGATCGCCTGAGTCCGGATTGAATCGCAGCACCCGGTGGTTCTGCCAGCTCGCGACGATCATGTCGCCATTGGCCGCGAGCAGATGCCCGACGGGGCAGTCCATGATGCCCGGCTCTACAACGGTGCGCACGAGGTCGCCCGTTGTGGTATCGAAGATCGAGATGTTGTCGGTCGGATGCGCCGAAGCCCACAGGTTTCCATCTGGACCGATGCGAACGATCAGCGTCCGGGGCAAAGGTGCGAGCGTTCCGAGGAACTCCCCTGTCTTGGCGTCGTACTGCAGCACGCCGTTGGAGCCAAAGAAATCTCCGACGTACAGCACATCGTCTTTCCAGGTTAATCCGACCGGTCGAGTGAGTTCGTCGCCCTCGATGAACACGTCGAACAGCTCACCGGTCTCGGGGTCAAAGCGAATGACCTGGCCGAGTTGCTTCTCGCACACATAGAGAAAGCCATCGGGGCCGAACTGCAGATTCCCCGGCTGCGACAAACCCTCGCTCGCAAACACGCCCAGGAACGCGCCCGTTCGCCCGTGATATCGCAGCACTTGGGATGAGTCGTTGCTCGCAACATAGAGATTGCGATCCGCACCCCAGGCAAGGCCATCGGGCGTGCCGAGCCCGCCCGAGCCGCTCGGCACAAAGTCGCCCAGGAACCCATTGAATGCGCCGGGTGTGATGTCGAGCATCTTCACGCTGTGATCGAACCAACTGCCGACGAGCACCCGCTGCGCATGGACGTGCGTGCCAATCGCCGCGAGTGCTGCCAGCGCGAGCGTTCTGTGAGCCTTCATGCCTCTCTCCTTGATGGGTGTGGCCGGATCTTCCAAGCCTGACACAGTGTGGTGGGTTGCTCTCAACGCGTGGCGTGACGTCGGCGTCCACGCGCGAAGACTCTTCCGCAGAGTGTCATAGAGCGGATCGCCCAAGGAAAGTCAGAGCGCCCAAACAAGCAAGCC
>JAJDDL010000021.1 GCA_029260335.1 Phycisphaerales bacterium
CGATCGGCGGTATCCGAGTCCCTACGCACTCGCGGCGGACCTTCGACGACATCGCACCGACCAACCGATCGAGGCCGGACCTCCAAGCACGTTTCTCGCGATGAGGAAGATGCTCCGGCGTCACAAAGCGGCGGCGGTCGCCGCAATCTTCGCGTTGAGCGCCATCGTCGTCGCGCTCATCGTGACCAACATCAGTCTCTACAAAGTCTCCCTGGCCAACAACCAAGCAAACGAACAGCTCTGGGACTCGTATCTCGCCCAAGCGCGCGCGACCCGCCAAGGACTCCAGCGAGGCAGACGCTTCGGAAGCCTGGACGCGATCGCCGCGGCGGCCATGCTCCGCCCGTCGCTCGAACTCCGCAACGAAGCGATCGCGTGTTTTGGCCTCGAAGACGTTGAGTACCTCGGCGCAAAGAGCAAGCTCGGCTTGGCCTCAACCCGTGGCCTGGACATCATCGACCGCTACGCCCATGCGCCGACAGAGGGCACCCTGCTCATCGCGACGCTCAAAGACGACAAGACACTTGCCACGTTCGAGACGCCAGAACGCCCCATGCGCGAAGCAGTCTTCAGCGCCGATGGCCGGTACGTCTCGGCGATCTTCTCCGGGCCTGTCGAGCGGATCACCTGGGACATCGAATCCGCCCAGCGCGTCCTCACGCTCAAAGGTCGCGAATACCGGTGGAACGGCGTTGCGTTCGGCACAGATGAACTCGGCCCATACCAGGCTCATATGGACGCAGACGGATTCCTCCACATCCGCGATTTGCCCTCGGGCGCATCTCGCGGCCGAGTCGAGATCGGCACCGGATGGAATATGATCGCGGCGACTGCCAACGGCTCACTCATCGCCGTCACACGCGTCGATGAAGAATCGATCGCCATCGTGCGCGCCGACACACTCGAAGTGGCCCACCTGATCGAGCCCGAAGTCGCGATCCGTGACGTCGACTTCAGCTCCGACGGCGAGTTCCTCGCCGGAGCCGGCTCCGATTTCAACGTCTACATCTGGACCACGAGCGACTGGTCGCAAACGGTCCTGCGAGGCCACAACGGTTCGGTAATCCGCGTGGATTTCGCGACCGACGGCACCGAGTTTGCGACATCCAGCTGGGACGGCACCATGAGAATCTGGAACGCCGCCACCTCCAAGCTTGTCCTCGGGCCGCTCGAGGGCTGGGGGCTCAACAGCTTCGGCGATATCCTGACCGGCAGGCATCGCAGCGCGCTCGGCATGTTCGCATTCGAGCACGGCGATGAGCTCACTCGGATGGAATCTCTGGGCGATCTCAGGACTTTCGCATCCATCGAGCTCACCAATGACGGCACAACCGCGCTCATTGGTGGCGAGACCGGCATCAAGCTTTACGACGTGACATCGGGACAGGCCCTCCACGTTTTGACCGAGTCCCGCTCCATGGATGCCATTTTCAGTGAGAACGAGGATCGCATCTATGCCACTCTCGATACCGGGCTTCACGCGTGGTCATGGGAATCCGGCACGCTCACCGATCTGGGGACGATTGTCAGCATGTCGGGCGAAAAGCGTTTGACGCGGATCGCGCCAACAGACATGCTGACAATGACATCGCCCAACGGCGTCTCGATCATCGATCCCACAAATGGCCAGGAGATTGCGCACCTCGGCATGTATCGCGGCCTGACTACACGCCCATCGGCCACACCCGATCGAAACTACGTATTCACAGGCACCTGGAAGGGCTCAGCCGCACGTGTCCGAGAGTTCGCGACCGGCCTCACACTTCTGGACATCGAGAGAGGACACGTCCTCGGACAGTTCAGCCCCGACGGCAGCATCCTCGTTATCACCGTCGGCTCGGCGATCCTCGCGTACGAGACCACCCAGTGGACCGAGATCTGGTCGCGATCGCGTAACAACGCCGACGACCTTGCCGGGCGATTGGTGTTCTCGCCGGACGGCGAGATCGTCGCTGTCGGGAGCTCAAGGTATCAGCTCCACCTCTGCCGTGCCGCGACCGGAGACGTCCTCGCAACGTTCGAAAGCCCGGGCGGTCAAGCGCTCGGCGATATGGACTTCACGACCGACTCGACCAAGCTTGCGGTGCTTACGACCCAGGGGCTCGCCCATATCTACGACCTTGCCAAGATCCGAGATCGCCTTGCATCGATGGGCCTTGATTGGCAAGACGCCCCGTCCTGAGACGGGGCGACACGGCTTGCTCAGCTACTCCGGCGCGTCATCACAGTCATGGCACGATTCTTCGCACGCATCGAAAGTAGCCACAACGGGCTCAACGATCCGCCGGGCAGGCTCGACCCCGCACGCGATGCGCTCCATCGCAGCCCAAGCTCGCATGAACTGTGCGATCCCCGCCAAGTCCGCAAGCGCCGGACTCGGATCGGGCTGGGTGGCGATCTGGCGCTCAAGCGCCTTGGCAAAGGTCGGAATCCACCAGGCAACATGGTCGCGCGTGAACGCCGCGAGCCCCTCTCGGACACACTTGCGTCCATCCGTGTCCTCGGCGGAACTTACCCGCAGCTTTTCGAGCATGAACGAGATGAACGCCAGTTCGACGGAGATGTGATCGACCCGCTCGCCGTCGGCATCGACGCCGAAGGCGCGATAGAACCCCGCGGCATCGGCCATCATCTGCGAACGATGGGTCGGATCGGCAGACGGACAGTACTCGGTTTCCATGGGCGGACAAGCACG
>JAJDDL010000201.1 GCA_029260335.1 Phycisphaerales bacterium
GAGCTTCTCATCCCGAGCGAGATAAACCACACCCATCCCGCCGCGACCGATCTCGCGGGCGATCTTGTACGGGCCGATCTGTTCAGGCATTCCCCCCACAGCGGCCATGTTAGCACAAACGCAACGCCTTGAGGATCAACCGGTCGCCCGGATCGCCGCCTGCGCCGCCGCCAATCGCGCGATCGGCACACGGAACGGCGAGCAGCTCACGTAATCGAGCCCGGCGTCATGGCAGAACCAGACGCTGCTCGGATCGCCGCCGTGCTCGCCGCAGATCCCGATCTTGAGATCGTTCTTGCCGGCGCGCCCGCGTTCGATGCCCATCTTCACGAGTTCGCCCACGCCCGTCTGGTCCAGGCTCTGGAACGGATCGCAGGGCAGGATGTCCCGCGCGACGTACTCGGGCAGGAATGTCCCCGAGTCATCTCGGCTGTAGCCGTAGGTGAGCTGGGTCAGGTCGTTGGTGCCGAAGCTGAAGAAGTCGGCGTGCTGGGCGACCTCGTTGGCCGTGACGCACGCGCGGGGGATCTCGATCATCGTGCCGATCTTGATATCGAGCCTGCCCTTGTGCTCTTCTTCCTTGCGCACCTCTTGGATGGTCTCCTCGACCAGCGCTCTGAGCAGGCTCAGCTCGCGTGCCTCGCCCACGAGCGGAATCATGATCTCGGGCATCGCCCGGACCTTCTCCTTCGCACACGCGATGGTGGCTTCCACAATCGCCCGCACCTGCATCCGCAGAATCTCGGGGTACGTCACCGCGAGTCGGCAGCCGCGATGCCCGAGCATCGGGTTGAGTTCGTGGAGCATCTGCACCCGCTTGTGCACGTCGGCGGCGGGCACGCCAAGGCCCTTGGCGATCTCTCTTTGCGTCTTGTCATCGTGCGGCAGGAACTCGTGCAAAGGCGGATCCAACAACCGCACCGTCACAGGCAGGCCCTTCATCGCCCGGAAGATCCCGATGAAATCGTCGCGTTGGAATGGCAAGAGCTTCTCGAGCGCATTCTCGCGATCCTCAAGCGTGTCCGAAAGGATCATCTCACGCATGGCGGTGATGCGGTCGCCCTCGAAGAACATGTGCTCGGTTCGGCAGAGCCCGATGCCCTGAGCACCGAACTCACGTGCCCGCTGCGCGTCCTTGGGCGAATCCGCGTTGGTCCGCACGCCAAGCGTGCGATATTTATCCGCCCAACGCATGACCTTGGAAAAATCACCGCCAAGCGTCGGCTCCACGCGACCGATCTCGCCGAGCATGACCTCGCCCGTGGAACCGTCGATCGAGATCACGTCATCGCGACCCACGTCGTTGCCGTCGACCGTGAAAATGCCCTTCTTCGGATCGATCGAGATCGCGCCCGCGCCCGCGACGCAGCACTTGCCCCAGCCTCGCGCGACAACCGCCGCGTGGCTGGTCATGCCGCCGGTGCTGGTCAGGATGCCCGCTGCCGAGTGCATGCCGTCGACATCCTCGGGGCTCGTTTCCTTGCGTACGAGGATGACCTTCTCGCCATGGTGTGCTCTCTCGACCGCTTCGTCTGCGGTAAACGCGGGCTTGCCGCTTGCGGCACCCGGGCTCGCGGGCAAGCCCTTGGCCAGCAGCTTGGCCTTGGCCTTCGCCTTGTCATCAAAGCTCGGCAGCAGCAGCTGGGTCAGATCGCCCGCGGGGATCCGAAGCAGCGCCTCCTTCTCGTCATAGAGCTTTTCCTTGACCATGTCGCACGCGATCCGCACCGCTGCGGCTCCGGTCCTTTTGCCGGTTCGCGTCTGGAGCATGTAGAGCTTGCCGGCCTCGATCGTGAACTCGATATCCTGCATCTCGCGATAGTGCTTCTCGAGCTTGTCCTTGATCTCGAGCAACTCGCGATACGCGTCCTTGTCCCACTTGCGCATCTCGATCACCGGCTTGGGCGTGCGGATACCTGCGACGACGTCCTCGCCCTGAGCGTTGATCAGGAACTCGCCGTAGAAGATGTTCTCGCCCGTCGAAGGATCGCGCGTGAACGCGACGCCCGTGCCCGAGTCCTCGCCCATGTTGCCGAAGACCATCGACTGCACGTTGACCGCTGTGCCGATGAGGCCCGTGATCCCGCTGAGCCTGCGATAGCTAATCGCACGATCGGCGTGCCAGCTCTTGAAAACCGCCTGGATCGCAAGCTCGAGTTGCTTGTGGGGGTTCTGCGGGAAGTCCTGGCCGACCCTCTTTTCGAATACGTCCTTGTACGCGTCGCACAACTCCACGAGCCCTTCCTCGGGCACGTCGGTGTCGTTCAACACGCCGTAGCGAGTCTTGAGAGCGTCGAACGCTTCCTCGAAGTGCTCGTGGCCAACGCCCATGACGACATCGCCAAACATGTTGATGAGCCTGCGATACGCGTCGTACGCAAAACGTCGATTGCCGGTCGCCTCGGCCAGAGCCTCCACGCTCTCATCGGTGAGCCCGAGGTTCAGGATTGTGTCCATCATGCCCGGCATGCTCGCCGCCGCTCCCGAGCGGACCGACACAAGCAGGATGTTGTCCGACCCACCAAAGCTCTTGCCCGTCTCCCGCTCGAGGATCGAGATGTGCTTGCCGACCTCGTTCATGAAACCGTGCGGCAACCGCTGGCCCGCGTCGTAGTACTTCTTGCACGACTCGGTCGTGATCGTGAACCCCGGAGGCACGGGGAGCCCGATGCTCGTCATCTCGGCGAGGTTGGCGCCCTTGCCGCCGAGCAGCTCGCGCATCGTGCCGTCGCCCTCGTTCACCTTCTTGCCGAAGGAGTAGACAAGCTTGCCGGCGATGACCTTGGACCGCTTGCGTCGGTTGGAGCGTGCCGCCCCGGCCGCATGGGCCTTCTTGACCGTCGCCGAGCGCTTCTTGGCGGTCTTCTTCGCGGGCCGCTTGGTGGTCTTCTTGCCGACCTTCTTGACGGTCTTCTTCTTAGTGCCGCCGGGGCCGTGAGTCTTGGAGGACTTGGAGGTATTTCGCTTCGCCATGGGCCGGTTGCCTTCCTCTCGGGCTGGATTTCTGCAAACATTCCCGCTTGAGGCCCGTAGATTCGGAATCCTCCTGGGGTCTGTATGTTTGGCCTCACAGAGGGTGGACTCAAGCCCGCCGAGATCCTCGGTTCACATGGGGTACCATCGAGGCTCGCTCTGCCATGCTCGAAACCACCCAGACACCCTCACTTTCGCCCTCGATCAGCCCAGCCCGCGCGATCGAACTCTGGCCGGCGAATGTGCCCTTGGCTGCCCTGGTCTCCGATGTGAGCCACGCAATCCCCGGCCAGCGATTCAGCTACCTCGCTCCGACCCACCACAGGATCACCCCAGGGGACTGGCTCGATGGGCAAACTGGGGATCGCCCGGGAAATTGGCCCGCGCTGATCATCCCTGCACTTTGCTATGAGTTGGGCGGAAGAATCGAGCCCAGGGCCGAGGGGCGGAGCACGAGCCCATGGGAATCAGGCGAGGTCCTGCTCTGCGATGCGGCCTATCGCTTCGACCATCACCTCGGCGCCTGGACCGTCTTGGGCAATCCGGAGTTGCTCCCTCCGATCCCAGAATCTGCGGGTTCGTCCAACCCGGCTTGGTCTCTCGGACCCCTGCGCAGTGACATCGGGCGCCTGGGCTATGAAGCCCGCGTCGCGCGCGCGATCGAGTACATCCGCGCGGGCGATATCTTCCAGGTTAATCTCGCCCATCGGCTCTGCGCAGAGTTCTCAGGTTCTGCGCGATCGCTCTTTGGCGAACTCCTCGCCGCCGCACGCCCCGCGTACGGCGCGTACATCGAAGCAAGCCCCGGCACCATCCTCTCGCTCAGCCCCGAGCTGTTCCTGGCCTATGACGCGAGTTCACGCTCGTGCCTGACCCGTCCCATGAAGGGCACCGCCAGCGCGCAGGTCGGCAAAGCCTCGCTCGAATCAAGCCAGAAAGATAGAGCCGAGCTCCGCATGATCGTGGACCTGATGCGCAACGATATCTCGCGCGTCTGTGATATCGGCACGGTCCAAGTCGATGAATCGCGGGCGATTGAGACCCACGCCGGCGGAGGCGTGCACCAAGGCGTCGCGACAATCTCCGGCACGCTTCGCAAGGACAAATCCTTGCAAAGCCTGATCCGCGCATCATTCCCCGCAGGCTCTATCACCGGCGCGCCCAAAGTCCGAGCCATGCAGATCATCGACGAGCTTGAGCAGACCGCAAGAGGCCCGTACTGCGGCACCATCGGCGCGATCGACGCCCAAGGCAACGCCGTCTTCAACGTCGGCATCCGCACCGCGATGATCACAGGCGACAGCGCCCTCGCGCCAGGCACCTACAAGAGTGCGCAGCTGGTCTATCCGGTCGGTGCCGGCATCGTCGCCGACTCCAAGCCCGAGCTGGAATGGGACGAGACGCTCGCCAAGGCGTCGATCTGGGCCAAGCTGAGTGAACCATCAGAGCCGAGTGCGTAAGCACGCGGACCTTGGACATCCATTTCTCTTCTACGCCTCTATCTCACTCGTGATCGCACCGCTCAAGCCGCGACGCGCTCCAGCACAGGCCGGGTCAAGCGGTTCACTTTCCACGCCGACACCAGCCGGGCATCATCTCGCCAATCGGCCATCGCATCAAGCATCGGCCCAGGCGAAAGCGTCCCCACAACCAACGCCTCGGCCGAATCCTCGCCGACCAACTTCACGCCAATCTCCGCAAGCGCCCGTTCAATCACCCAGTCGTTCTTGCCACGCCCCACGATCGCCGCGGTCCCAAACCGTCGCTGCGCGTGTGCCAAGCCCAGCGCATCGCGCACATGCGCAAGCCCCGTAAACCGCTCATATAGCTCCATGCTCATCGGCGTGCGAACCTGCCCGCGAAGTGTCTCTCGCAACTGTCGTTGGCCATCAGCAAACCCGATGCTCGCCCGCTCCTTGTGCGCGATCGCCCGATACCGCCGCCGCGTCCGCACGATCGCGTCGAATCGCTCACAATCCGGCGCATACCGCTGTTCCACCCAGCAGTTGTTGCGAACCAGGCGCGAGAGGATCGTGTCCATGTCCCGCCCCGCACGCACCTTGCGGTGATCGACCCGAAATCGCGGCTCGAACACGACACGCCCGCCCAGCAGGAGCAACTTCGCCGCGAGGTCATACTCCTCGGCGTAGTAATGAAACCGCGGGTCATACCCGTCCGCTTCCACAAACGCATCCCGCCGGATCGCAACCCCGCAACCAATGAACACTTCCGGCAGCCCGCCCGATTCACGCCGGTCCTGTGCCGGCAAGTGAATATCAGCACTCAACGCCAGCACATCACGAGGCGCAACTGCAAGCGCCCCGAGAAACTCGATGTCCGTCGGGCTCGAATCATCGTCGAGCATCACGACCCACTCGCTCTCACAAGCCTGCGCGCCCTCGTTCCGAGCCGCGGCCC
>JAJDDL010000202.1 GCA_029260335.1 Phycisphaerales bacterium
GATCCTGTGGTGAGGTCGGCGACCTGGGAGATGTTAAAGCCGAAGGTGTGGGCGTAGAAGTAGGCGGCCTGCTTGGCGTGGCCCACGTAGAAGCGGACGTGATCGACGTCGATGAGGCTGAGCGGATCGGTGTCGTGAGCCGAGAGAGCGCCGGCGTTGGTCGTGGTCTGTGTCATGTCTCGATCTCCGGTTCTCTTGGGCGGTGCGGGTGAGCGGTCGAGACGCCGCCCTGGGAGCCCAGGTCCCGGGGTATTTTAGCGGGGCTTTGGGTGTGGAGAAATGGCAGCCCGGAGCGAAGATCGGGGCAGGTTGTGTGAGCCCGAAGGCCAATGACGTTCTCGTTCGCCCTGTCGGGGCGAATCCATGATGAGCGGCTTTCCTGGGGCTGCGCCCCAGGCTACCGACGAGCGCCGCTTGGCGGCGAGGAGTCTTGCGCTGTGCCGCGTGCGGCGTGCGGCGTCAATCCTCGGAACTATCGCCCCTCGTCGAGGATCTTGATGGGGTAGGTCGAGTTGGGTGTGCGGGATTCGCGGAGGAGGCTTTCGATTTCGGCGATGAGTTCTGGGTTGTCAGCGGCGAGGTCGTTGGATTCGGACGGGTCCGTGTTCAGGTCGTAGAGCTCAAGCGTGGTGTTGCCCTTGCGGAGGTTCTTGCGGATGGCTTTCATGCCGTTGTTGAAGATGATGGCTTGTTGCTGGTTGCCCTCGGGGAACTCGAAGTAGAGGTTGTCGTGGGTTTGCTGGGAGGTGTTGGAGGAGAGGGTTGGGAGCAGGCTCAGGCCGTCAATGTCGTCGGGGGCGCGGGTGCCGATGAGTTCGCACAACGTCGGGAGGATGTCTTGGGATGCGCAGAGAACGTCCGAGATCGAGCCGGCTCTTACCAGTTGCGGGTAGGCGATGATGAGCGGAGCGCGGATGCCGCCTTCGTGGAGGTTGGTCTTGTGGCCTCGGAGGTTGCCCAGGGAGTTGAAGAACTCGCGATCAACGCCGCCGTTGAAGGTGGTGCCGTTGTCTGAGGTGACGATGACGATCGTGTTCTCGAGCATGCCGTGGGCTTCGAGGCGGTCGATGATGCGGCCGACGGCGTGGTCGAAGAACGTGATCATCGCGGCGTAGGTCGCGCGAGGCCTGGGCGTCGGCAGATAGCCTCGATTGCCCAAGTAATGATCGGGGTCCCACTCGCGTGGATACATGTCGATGAACTCTTGGGGGGCTTGGAGCGCGACGTGCGGGATGACCGAGGGGTAGTAGATGAACAGCGGTTGCTCGGGGCTCTTCTCGGCGTGCGCATCGATGAACGACTCAGCTTCAAAGACAACCTGCTCCGGTGCGTAATCCGCGCCCGCGTATTGGGCGTAGTCGGCCTCGCTCGCGAGCGGTTCTTGGATGCGTTGATGGGCGCGGAAGTAGTCGTTGCCGTGGAGGACGTCGACGTCGTGGTTGCGCCAGAGGTGGGTTGGGTAGTAGTTGTGCGCGACGCGTTGGCAGAGGTAGCCATAGAAGTGATCGAAGCCCTGGTTGTTGGGATGGCCCTCTGAGCCAGGCCCGCCGAGACCCCACTTGCCGAAAGCGCCGGTCTTGTAGCCGCGTGCTTGGAGGATCTCGGCGAGCGTGCGTTCTTCATCGGGCAACGGCCATTGGCCCTCGGGCTCTTCCGGGCCCCAGCCCCCCACTTCCCGATTGCCCCGGATCGCGGCGTGCCCGGTGTGCTTGCCTGTCATGAGCACGGCTCGGGAGGGGGCACAGACCGTGGAGCCGGCGTAGGCGCGGGTGAACCGCATGCCACGCTCGGCGAGTTGGTCGAGGTTTGGAGTCTTGATCTTCTCCTGGCCGTAAGAGCCGAGTTCATGGAGGCCGAGGTCGTCGGCCATGATGAGGATAATGTTGGGCTTTTCCTGCGCGAACGCGGGAGAGCAGAGGAGGATGATTACCATGGCGAGGTGCTTCATGGCGCCAGCTTAGTGTGCGACGTAGGGTGCATCAAGGAGCAGGGATGGGCACATGGGGACCGGCGATCTTCTCTGATGACATGGCGTGCGATGTCCGGGAGGGGTTTCGGGAGTTTATTGCAGACGGGATGACGCCGGAAGAAGCAACGAACAAGCTGCTTGAGGCGCACACGGATTTGGATGATGTGGATGAACGACCGGTGTTCTGGCTTGCTCTTGCGTCGACGCAATGGAAGTGCGGCCGACTGCTTGGCAGAGTGAAGGCCGAAGCGATCGCGGTGCTCGATGCGGGGGCTGATCTGGACAAATGGCGTGAGGAGGCTTCGCCTAGAGATGTCCGCAAGCGCGAGAGAGCGTTGGCCAAGCTGAGAGGCCAACAGCTCACCCCACAGCGAGCGCCGACAAAAATCCGCAAGGCGTTTCAAGATATCACTGAGTACAAGCGAGGGGATGCGATCAGCTACCGTCTGCTTTCCGGTCGGTTGGTGATCATGCGTGTGGTCGAGATCTCCGAGGGTGACGCGGTCGTAGATTTGTGCGACTGGATCGGGGAGGAAACGCCAGTGCCCCAGATCATCGAGAGCTTGCCCCGAAAGTTCTCAGATCGCGAGCATCAGGAGTGGGAGCCTGTGAAGCACCTCCTCGATGACGAATGGCGGCACCTGAACCAAGGTCGGTTCACGGTCTACAGGCAGTCAGCACGGGACGGGCATGGGGGACGGGCGACGGTCGTCGCCACCGATATCACGATCCCATGGCCAGAAAACGACGGCTTGCGAGCTATCTACTTTGGCGGCTGGAAAGAATTCGACAGCTTTCTCATGCGCGATTTTGGTATCGAATGAGAAGAGCTCGGCCGCGAGCCTCCGCGGTCGAGCCCCTCTCCTGGAGCGATCGAGAAAAAGGCAATCGCCTAGCAGCCGAGGCTGAAGCGATCGAGGTAGGCGAAGAAGTCGTCGGCATCACAATCATCGTCGGCGTCGAGATCGCAAACACTCATATCCTCGGCGTTGAACGCGTCGAGGAAGAGGAAGAAGTCATCGGCGTCGGCATCGCCGTCGGCATCGAGATCGGCATCGCATGAGCCCGCGGGCTTGGCGCGAACCTCGCCGATGATCGCGAAGGCGTTCTTGGAGGTCGCGTTGACAAGGTTGGTGAGTTCGATTCTCGCGACATCACCTGTGAAAATGAAGCCCTGGTACTCAAGGTTGGAGACCTTCTCGGTCGCGATCACATCGCCATTGGAATCGAAGACGGAGAGTTGGGCCCCAGCATCCTGGAGTTTGCCGAAGCCTCTGAAATCGACCGTGCCGTCTTGATCGATGTCGGCTTCTGGGGGACTGGTGAGCGTGGCGTTGGTTCCGCGAGCGAAGATGACGACGTGTTGCGCGGCGGGCGAGAACTTGATCTCGCCGACGCCCTTACCTCGGACACTCCAGTTGTTGCGTGCACCCTGTCGGAAGCGGTAGAGCTCGCCCACGCCGAAGTGGGTAGCCATGCCGTCGCCGCCGAATGCGACTCGAAGACCGCCCGACTTGTCTTGAGGCTTGCCGAGGATAAAGGAGGCGTTGGTGTTGACGATGCTCCCGCCGTCAACATCGAACGGTGGCCCGTTGAACGGGGGCAAGCCGGAAGAGCCGACGAATGGGATGTCGAGATCAACGCCATCTTGTTGGCCCGTGAAGAGCGTGGAGAACTGAGCCGAGGCGAGAGACGCGGACACGGCGAGTACGGCGAGGGCGATCGAACGATTTGCGGACATGGGAATCTCCTGAAACGGGAGTTGGCGCACCAGGGACACATGCACCGCGCATGCAGACCCAAAGGTCGGCCGGAGTTGGGTTCTGTTTCGTTGTTGAGCGGTCGCGTCGGCTTTGGCCGGTGCGGCCTCGCCCCCTGAGTTGGGCGGCCCCCGCTTCGGTGCTCAGATGTCGCGAGAAGGTCGCCGGATTGCGGCCCTGGAAGGAGATTCGCAGAAGTGAGGGCTAGTTCGCATTCTGATAGGATTCGTTAAATTCTCAATGCTTGAGCGAAATTTGGGCCGATCGAAGATCTGGTCCTAGAGGGCTACTATTGGCCCTTGCTCGCGTAGGGGATTTTGCGACGCATGGATTGCGAAGCACCTGCGGGCGACGGATCCTCTCCGGCGGAGCTGGAGGCGAACTGATGGGGAAGCGTGCATGAGCACCGCTGAGTTTCCTGCATTCTTTGGTCCATATCGCGTGATCCGTGCCCTGGCACCGAGTTCACTGGCTCACAGATGGCTTGCGCTGCACGTGCGCCGGCAGACCAGCCACGTCGTGCACCGCTTTGGCGTTTGCGGCGACCGGGTGGAGCGTCGGCGATTCACGACCGCTTTCGAGCAGCTTGCCACGGTCGACCATCCGCACTTATTGCGCGTTGAACATTTCTCGTTTGGATCCAAGGGACGGCCGTTGGTCGTCACTCCCTATACGGGGAGCCATGACGGGTTGCTGACCTTGCGTCAGCTGCTCGATCAGAAGCGAGGCCGGCTGAGCGAGTTCGAGGCCGAGCGGTTGATCGAGCACCTGCTCGATGCGAGCGGCTACGGCCTGGAGCATGGGCTAAGCCATGGAGCCATGCAGGCCGACGACATCCTGATTGACCGTAGCGGATGCTTGTTTGTGGAGCATTACGGGCTTCGGCGGGCGCTGGCCGGCGATACGCCTGCGACCACGGTGGATGCCGATGAGATCGATTCGATCGTGCGGCTGGGGTATGAGTGTTTAACAGGTGTGACCACGGCGACGCCATTGGTCAAGCCCAGCCGTCTGGCACGGCTGAGCGATCGCGCCTGGGACGCATTCTTTGGATCATGCCTCGGGGTTGCGGGAGTGCAGACGCCCGCAGAAGTCCTTGAAAAGCTGCCGAGCCAGGCGAAGGTCACGAACGAAGAAGCCGAGCCCCTCGGTGCAGTGCGGGTCGCGTTGCGGAAGCTTCGACGGACGCCCACTGGCGAGAAGCCTGAGACTTCCCTGGAATCCTGATCGGGTTCTCAGAGACCGAGTTCCAAAGACGCAAACATTGCTTAGTCCGTTCCGTCCTGGCTCTGGGGCTTTTGGTCCGGAGGCGGCTCGGCTTGGACGAGATCCTCGGTGTCCGCGGCCTTGTCGGGCACTGCGGCGAGTTCGCTCTGGAGCATGGCCAGTGACTCTGCAGAGATCGCTTCGGCGAAGTTCTTGACGATGAACGTCGCCAGGGCGGTCTTTCGCTCGGTGTCATCGGGCGACCCGAGACGGGCGTGCTCTTCCAGCCAGATCGTTGCGGGAGCCGCGAGATTGAGCGCGGCGGAAAGGTCTGCGGTGCGGATGCGGGCGCGCGCAAATGTGTGCCGATCGATGTCGCTCAGAGATGCGGGGTCCATGAGCGAGAACGCGGCGATGGCTTGAGCGGGCAAGCCGCACTCGAATCGGGCGTGCGCAAGCATCGCGAGCGCGGCGTTATGAACCTGGCGTTGCACGTCGGTCGCTTCCTCTGCGAGCGTGCGCTCGATGAGAACGACAAGCGACTCGGCCTTCTTGCATGGATCTGCGTCGAATCTCGCGGCGAGGCTCAGGAGTTCGGGGATGGGCAGCTTGCGAGCGATGGCTCGCTGGGCACGTTCCACGGCTTGAGCGTTCGCTTGAGCGAATGGATCCAACTGGCGGATGCCTTCGGCGGTCGGGCGATGGGTCTGGACGGCGCGGGCGGCGATATCAACGAACATGGGATCGGCGGTCGCAGCCTCGAGCAGCGTTTCGGTGTGCTCGGCGCGGGTGGCCAGCGCGGTTGCGGCGGCCAGGCGAAGGGCTTGGCGCTGATCTTCGAGAAACGAGACCACAAACGCCTGGTCATCTTCATCGCCGATCGCGACCAAGAGCTGACAGGCGCTGCCGTTGAGTTCCCTGGGCTGCATGGCGCGAATCGAGGCGCGAACGCGGTTTTTCGCCGGCTGGCTGCTCAAAAGACCAGCGCGATGCAGGGCATATGTCGCGTCCGCAGCGGGGATAGCGGTCCGATCGGCACGTTCGAGCCATGCCAGGACGGGCTCCACAGCCTCGGGCGTTGGCCATCGCGTTATCGCGAGCAAGAGCGGCTGGGCGACGCGGGGATCGCGTTCTTGGAGCAACGCCTGGAGTACCGAGGGGCCTGCGGTCTGCGGAGCGATCTGGATCACAAGACGAGCGGCATCGGCCCGGACGAGCGGCTTGGGACTCGCCAGAAGCGCGAGGACTTCCTCCTGCGCCAACGCCGGCACGACCTTGCCCGAAGCAACGAGTTCGCGTATGAGCTCGGATGCGAGCGAGCGCAAGGCATCGACATCCGAACGCAAGAGATCCTGCAAGAGCGTGGGACGAGTCTCTTCGGGCGTTGCGACCCAGGTCTTGCGGGCGAACTCGACGAGGCGACGCTCGGCACGTTCGGCGCGAAGCTGCTCATCGCGCAGTCGTTTCAGTTGGGCGGATTGCAGATCTTCCTGCCATCGATCATCGCTCCAGGTCCGACGAGCGTCGAGCCACTCTACCAGGGTCGAATCGTTAAACGCGAGCCCGGGCTTGTTGAAGAGGATGGACAGCTGGGCCTTTGCCGATTGGCGAATCTCGGGCTTTGGGTAGGTCTGCGCGAGATTAACGAGCAGCCGAACGCACTCGGCAGAACGGAACGCCGCGACAGCGCCGACGATCGTGTCGGCCTCGGCATGGGGCGCGGTGTGGGGCGGGGCGCTCGCGGCGGCCCGCACATGCGTCCAGAGGACTCGAGGTGGCGAACCTCGGCGGACGATCGCCTCGAGCACGATGGGGGCTTGGGCAGGATCGCGCAGCGCGGTCCAGAGCGCAGCCAAGGCCTCTGAATCCTCGATGTGGTCGATGAGTTGGGCAGCCGCGTTGATTCGATCGGGCCGGGCCTGGCTGGGATCCTGGAAGGTCTCGATGACGGCCGTCTGATCGGAAAGATCGGTGGATTCGTGCGAGGGATCGGTCGCTGGCGGGGAGGCCGGCTGGGACGCCGCGGCACAGGAAATCAGGATCGAGGCCGGTAGGGCGGCGAGAGTCACGATAAAGGGGTGAAAAGACCGAGAACTCACCGGAGCGGGTCCTGCGCCAGATGATCGGACGATGCGACGAGGATTCCGGATCGGGAAGCTCCTTTCAGAGGATACTACCGTATCGACGTGATTGAAGTGCGGGGCAAGTTCGCGTACGATCGCGGACTGGTCGAGGGTTGGTTCATTCCGCTGGCGGGCGACACTATGGGCGAGTGGTTCGAAGCAGAAAACCACGTTGAGAAGGCCCACCAGTTCTATGAACAGGGTCGATGGGACGATGCGGCGCGCGAGTTGCGCGAGGCGTTGGCCTCGGATCCGTACCAGGTCGAGTGGCTGTTCAATCTGGGATTGACCCTCGAAGCCGCGACCAGGCACTCCGAAGCCTCTGAGGTCTTTGGAAGGGTTTTCGAGCTGGCCCCCGAGGACGGGCAGGCCGCGATCCTGGCTGGCGTGAATGCAATGGACGCAGACGACCCCGCTCGGGCGATCTCGTGGCTTGAGCGAGCCGAGCGGCTGATGCCCGAGGACGCGACGAGTTACGTGCATCGGGTTTCTGCCTACGCCCGACTTGGCGATCACGAGCAAGCCGAGACCATGTTCTATCTGGCCCAGGCGATCGAGCCTGATCGGCCGGATCTGTACAGCGCGATGGCCGACGTGCTCCTCGATCAGAAGGTGTTCGACCGGGCGGCCTGGTGCTTGCGTGAGGT
The DNA here is from genome assembly GCA_029260335.1 of Phycisphaerales bacterium. GTDB lineage: Bacteria > Planctomycetota > Phycisphaerae > Phycisphaerales > UBA1924 > S146-42. The sequence continues at coordinate 7,706 of JAJDDL010000202.1, forward strand.
GGCGCGGCTGGATCCGCATCATCCCAAGCTCCACGCGCGACTCGCCGAGGCGATGTCGGCAACGGGCCGGAGCGAGCGAGCGAGGCAGCTCTATCTGCTCGCGCTCCGAGAAGACCCGGGCGATATCGACACGCTCTTGGACCTGGGCGATCTGCTCGCGTCGAGCGAGCGGACACAAGAAGCCGAGGAGAAGTTTCGTCGGGTGCTCGAGCTCGAACCTGACAATGTCGAGGCGCACTTTGCGTTGGGCGAGTTGGGCGAGCGGGTGCAGGACTCGGCACGGGCGCTGGAGCACTACGAGATCGTGCTCCGGCTCGACCCGGGGTACGCCGAGGCTCGTCGGCGGATCGCGAGTCTGATTCTTGATGGAGTGCAGCGGGACGCGCAACCGGCGCAGCGCTTGCTTCGGATGGATCTGCGCGATTTCTCAGAGCGGCCCGAAACATATCGAGACGAGGATGCTCGGCAGTTGGGCGAGTTGCTGATCGATGCGGGCATGGCGCGCGAGGCACGCGATGTTTGCCGGGCGTTGGTAGAACGCGATCGGGAAGACGCGGCTCGCTGGCACCTGCTGAGCGTCGCCTTGCTTGAGTCCGACGAGTTGGATGGCGGGATCGAGGCGGCGCGCAGGACCGTCGAGTTGGATCCGCGGCATCATCTGGCGATCCACAACCTGGCGTTGGTGCACCTGCGCAGGGGCCGATGGGTGCGGGCTCGGTATTGGCTCGGGCGAGGGTTGATCCTGGCGCCTGAGGATCCGGGATTGCGGCATCTGCGCACGCGCATGAGACTTGCGCTGGTGGGTGAGGTGGTGCGGTTTGTGTTTCGGCCGTTTGGGCGGCGGAAGTAGGCTGAATCGCTTCGCGATCGGCGGCTGGAAGCCACCGCCCCGCGTTTCAAGCCGACCGGCTGGAAGCGGGTGCTACCGCAAACCGACCGGCTGGAAGCCGGTGCTACCTCTAGCTATCGAGCATGCCTTTGAGGCGGGCGACTTCTTCGACGTCCTTGTCGCCTCGGCCGGAAAGACAAATGACGAGGTTCTGATCGCGGTCCAAGGTGCCGGCGAGATCGATCGCCTCGGCGATCGCATGCGCGGTTTCCAGAGCGGGGATGATGCCCTCGGATTGGGACATGAGGCTGAACGCGTCGAGGGCCTGAGCGTCGGTGCGAACGGTGTAGCTCACGCGTCCGGTTTCCTTCCAATGCGCGTGCTCGGGGCCGACGCCTGGGTAATCCAGGCCTGCCGAGCACGAGTGCACATCGGCGGTTTGGCCGAACTCGTCTTGGAGCACGTAGCTGTACGCGCCGTGGAGGATGCCCGGTGAGCCTACGGCAAGAGTCGCGGCGTGTTTGCCGGCTTCTGAAGACAGGCCGCCGGCTTCGACGCCAAAGAGCTTGACCTCTTCATCGTCGATGAATGTCGAGAAGATGCCCGCGGCGTTAGACCCACCACCCACGCACGCGACGATCGCGTCGGGGAGCTTGGAGAACGTGCGGAGGCTCTGGCCCTTGGTCTCTCTGCCAATGATGGACTGGAACTCACGGACGATGATCGGGAACGGGTGCGGCCCGACGACCGAACCGAGGATGTAGTGGGTGTTCTCGACCGAGCTCATCCAGTCGCGCATCGCCTCGTTGGTCGCGTCCTTGAGCGTTTGGGAGCCAGAGGTCACCTCGTGGACCTCGGCACCGAGCATCTTCATGCGCACTACGTTGAGTTTCTGACGGCGGGCGTCTTCTGCGCCCATGAAGACCTCGCATGCCAAGCCGAAGCGGGCGCAGGCGGTCGCGGTCGCGACGCCGTGCTGGCCGGCACCGGTCTCGGCGATGACGCGAGTCTTATCCATCCGCTTGGCGAGCAAGACCTGGCCGATGGTGTTGTTGATCTTGTGTGCGCCGGTGTGGGCGAGGTCCTCGCGCTTGAGCCAAATCGCGGCACCCTTGCCCTGGCGGGCTCGCGAGCGGACGAAGTTCGTCAGACGCTCGGCGGGGCACAACGGGGTGGGGCGGCCCACGTAGGAGCGGAGCAGTTCGCGGAACTCTTCCCAGAATCGGTCGTCGGTGTAGGCCTTGTCGAAGGCCTTCTCGAGTTGATCGAGCGCACCAATGAGCGTTTCGGGGACGTACACACCGCCGAAGTTGCCAAATCGGGATGGATCTACCTGCGGCGAGCTCTCGATGGGGGGCTCAGCCGCGGCGGGGGCGCCGTTGTCGGTCAT
>JAJDDL010000203.1 GCA_029260335.1 Phycisphaerales bacterium
CATTGGGCACCTCGGCACTTGCCAGTGAAGCCCAGCGATCAAAGTCGCCCGCCAAGACAACCGCATGCAAGCTCATCGAATCGGTGCTGGACGCAGTGACCTGCGCATCAAACTCCACTCTGGCAACCTGCGCGCTGACTAGATCGCCCAGGTAGTCCGCGTCCTCGGTGTTGGAAGGGAAGATGCGTAGCCGACCCGGATTGGGCACGGCCTGGAGGCTGAAGTCGCCCGGCCCGCCCGGCCCGGCGTCGGCAATGACGCTCACGGCGTTGTCGAACTCCTGGTCCCAACCCTGCGTGGTGCCGTCCTGGAAGTCTGAATCGGCGATCGTCACTTGGGCAGACGCGCTACCGACAATGCCGCTAAGAAGGGCAACTAGGGCAATAGATGAACGCATGAAACTCTCCTCTTTCTCGTTACCGCCAAATGTAACCAGAACAGAGCCCTCGACAAAGCAAATTACCGAGAACGAGAGGAACGGTTCACGCGACCCCGATCGAGCCATCCAGATTCACACCTGACACCTCTGGAAAGACGGATCCCAGCGACCTCCGGCTCGTAGAAGCTACAGGAGCCAGCAATCGTCGGCTTGATCTTGGGGGTCGCGGATGAATGCCCAGTGGTCAGATTGGATCCTCGGTATTGGCGCTTGGGCGCTTGCTGGCGTCGGTTTGCTCCTGCTCACCAAGGCCCTCATCGGCGATCGCAGCAATGGCAGGCGCCGGTGCCGCCGATGCTGGTATGACATGTCCCTGATCAAGCCGATCGAAGGTACATGGACCTGCCCCGAGTGTGCCAAGACGGCCCGTATCGAGAAACAGATGCTGCGATCAAAGCGAAGCATGCGACTTGCGGTCGTTGCTTCGCTTCTGATGCTGTTGGCCCACCCAACCTGGCTCATGCCGAATGCTCTGCGCGAGGGTGTTGCCAGTGTCCTTCCCACCACACTCCTGCTGCTTGTCGCACCCATCGAGGCCGACGACTTCTCGTTGCAAACGCAGGACTTTGCTTCGTTCTACGACCTGGATTCTGACTCGCACTTCACGAAAGAGTTGCTCGAACGCGCGAGGGCACGAACGCTCGCACCTTCGCAGGTTCAGCATCTCATGGACAAGATCCTCAAGGCCCAACCCGAGTTTGTCTGGGCGCCAATCTTGGCACGCGACAGCTGGCCGGCAAACCAGCCCGTCCTGGTCGATCCGGATGAGCTGATGATAAACATGCCCTTTGTTGGACCAGATGTGCTCTTTCGATTTCGGGTCAAACCCGATGGCGAGTGGATTGAGCAGCTATACGCTGACCGCTATCGGCCCATCTATGAGCGAGCACAGTCACTTGGCTCCTTCCCGCCCGGCACGATCGCCATTGAAGGCGAGTTGCTCCAAGGCATACGAAAAACCCAGCTCAAAGATCGCACAATCGCCGTGGATTACACCAACGCCTCACCCGTATGGCGAGCAGACATCGCGACGATTGAGATCGGAACGCCCGCCGAAGATCTGATCGAAACGATCACGTCCGCGACATTTGAGAGTCAAGTCGGTAAGAAATTCTATGGAATCGGGACGGATCGGGAAGGCGATCTCTGGATCTCCATCACCGAGTTGTGGCGCCCGCGAGAGTTCCAACACATCGATATGGGCGTGGGCCTGCGCATCGATGTGTTTGCCGACGATCAAGCCATCGCGACAGGTTCGGCGCTGATGCGCATGATTCGCCCAGGCCAGCGCGGCGGTAGCTTTGGCGGCACCCGTTACACGTTCCCGCTTCGATGGACGACCGGACCCGTCGACCTCTCGGCATACGACTCGGTGGTTGTTCAAGCGAAGTCAGACCCCGACACCGCAATTCGCGATCTCACACGAACGATCTTCTGGCACGGGGAATCCACTTCCCGCGTGACGAATATCAACGGAGCGTATTGGAAAAGCGAGGGATTTGCGAGATTCAAGGCCCGCTTCACGAATCGATAATCATGCTACCCCAACCGACTCATCCAGATACACATCCTGGATCGCGTTCAGAAGCTGCACGCCCTCACCCATGGGCCTCTGGAACGCCTTGCGCCCGCTGATCAACCCCATGCCCCCCGCACGCTTGTTGATCACGGCCGTCTTCACCGCGTCGGCCAGATCGCTCGCCCCACTGCTCGCACCGCCGGAGTTGATCAACGGCACGCGGCCCATGTAGTTGTTGATGATCTGGTAGCGGCAGAGATCGATCGGGTGCCCGCCACCGCCATTTTCATCGCATCCGGCGAGCTCGGTGTAGACCTCCTTGCGGAACTTGCCGTAGGAGCTGTCGCCCGAGTTCAGCGCGTTGTACCCGCCGTTGTTGGTCGGCAGCTTCTGCTTGATGATGTCGGCCTGGATCGTCGCGCCTAGATGGTTGGCCTGACCGGTCAGATCGGCGCTGGCGTGATAGTCCACGCCGTTGACCTTGAACGCGTCGTTGCGGGTGTAGCACCAGAGCACGGTGACCATGCCGTACTGGTGGGCCTCGGCGAACATGTCCGCGACGTATTGGATCTGCTCGCCCGACTCTGCGCTGCCGAAGTAGATGGTCGCGCCGACCGCGGCCGCTCCCATCTCGAAGCACTGACGGATACCGCCGAACGGGATCTGGTTGGCCTGGTTCGGATAGGTCAGCAGTTCGTTGTGGTTGAACTTGACCAGGAACGGGATCTTGTGGGCCCACTTGCGCGCCACGGCACCCAAGACCCCATATGTGCTCGCCACGGCGTTGCATCCGCCCTCGTGGGCGAGCTCACAAATCTTGTCGGGATCGAAATACTCGGGGTTGGGCGCAAAGCTCGCCCCGCCCGAATGCTCGACACCCTGGTCGACGGGCAGGATCGAGACAAACCCGGTCCCGCCGAGCCGCCCGGTA
>JAJDDL010000204.1 GCA_029260335.1 Phycisphaerales bacterium
CTCGGGCTTGGGCACGCCGGATGCCACAGGTCTCTGTGCATGTTCGCGATCCGGCCTGTCCACCACCGATCTCCCAAGCGCTCGCTTGCACACCGTCCAACCACCCTACGCGTCAATGGACTTGCCCCAGGTGAGTGATACCCATCAACTCAGGTCACTTGGCCCACGGAATACGCGTTACACAGCATATCACAACCGGCCTTCCTGGACTGGCGAAACCCAGGTCTGGACCTCAAATCGTCCTGCCCAACCAGACTCCGTGCGGACGCGCCGATCCTGTGTAAGGGATCGTTGAGCAATCGCGCTCAGTTGAGCTCGGTGCCCTGGCTCTCAGAGCTAACTGCGCAAGCAGAAGATTCAGCCAAGGCGGGTGATGAAACACATCTCGCGCGCGCGGATCTCTGCAGAGCCCATCATTCAGGACCGGCAACGCGGTTTTCTGGATCTGATAAGCATCCCGCCGAATCAGGCATTGAACGCTGGGCTTGCGCGTACAAACCAAAGGACCATGAGGTATCAGGTCTGGAAGCCACCGCCCGATCCGTTATGTCCGCTTGTCCTTCTGGCGACCCTTTCAGTACCCCAGCGAGATGAAATCTGCCGCGCGACCTGTTGTGGCCGCGCGGCAGTTCTACTGCCCTTTGGGTGTCGCCCGAGTGCAGCGGTGGAGCTAGCACATGGTGTATTGCGGCGATCACCCGAGCAATCTGCATGGAACTGATTCCATCAACTCCTTGCCCAACCCCACAGGGCCAAATTCTTCCCTGCTGACAGCTAGGTCGTTGTCTTCCGAGAAAACGTGATGGGTTTGCCACGAATTTGTGAAAACTGCGTGATTCACACTGGTGGTCATCGCCGGCCACCGATCACCATGGCTTTGCACATTATCACTCGCAAGTACAAACACCCCGGCTCATGAGCCGGGGTGCCTGCCGAGCGATGCCGCCCTCTCCTCGATCAGTGGGGCTCAACAGCCCTGCGCGAACCGGTCGAGATACCCGAAGAAATCGTCGGCATCACAGTCACCGTCGTTATCGATATCGCAGACCGGGAGGTTGCCACCGGCGAACGCGTCGAGGTACGCAAAGAAGTCATCTGCGTCCGCATCGCCATCGCCATCGAGATCCGCCGGGCATCCCGGATCGCCCTCGCCGAAGTTGGACCAGAACCCGCCCTGGAGACTGAACCCGCCGCCAACCATCACGAGGTCCATGGCATCGGGTTGGCCAATACTGCCCTGAAGCGAGAACCCTGCTCCGGTCGAGGTCTCTTGCGCCCCGCCGTCGACCGTGAACCAGTTCATGGTAAATGGCTGGGCCGCGGCCGGGGCTGCCAACGCGGCAACCAGGACCAGGCTAAGAACTTTCTTGTTCATCACTTGGCCTCCAATGACTCAATGGCGCTCTCGAGCGCATCTTCGAGTTGGGCGACGCGATCACGCAGGTCGGCGGTCTCATCGCGGAGCTTGTCGATCTGGGCGTCCTTCTCGTCGCGCAGTTCGCGAATGGCCTCGACGGTCAAGGCCTCAAAGCCGCGGAACGTGACGGTCTTGTAGCCTTCGTCGTTGAGCGAGACCCAATCGGGGAATATCTTCTCGATCTCCTGGGCGATGACACCGATGCGCTCGCCTTCGAGTTCATTGATGGTCGCCGGATCGATGTACTCAAAGGTAACGCCGCGGAGTTCCATCAGCTTCTCGAGCGAACCGTCGAGATCGTGGATGTTCTTCTTGAGGTTGATGTCCGATGTGTTGGACCAGGAGCCACCGCCGGGCTTGCCCGCGCTGCCGTTGACGTGGAGGAGGAAGGCGGGATTCGACGTGCCGATGCCGGTTTCACCATTGTCCTCGACAGTCATTCGTGTACCACCGACCCACAGCTTCCACTCATTCAGCGTGTCGTCGTAGTAGTGATATGCGTCTACCTGGCGATTTGTTGAGTAGCCGTAGAAAGGCAAGCCCAAGTTGCCGTCGGTGTTGACGTACATGCCGCCGAAGGCGCCGTCACCTGCCGGAGAGTTGACGCCGAAGGACTCGGCACCGGTGACCTGGCTGGATCGACCGATGCCGACAAAGCCGTTATCGCCGCGGACACTGATCTTTTCGCCGTTGAACCACATGTGCCAGATGTCGGTGGCGCCGTTCAGGTAGGTCCAGCAATCCCCCGTGCCACCGGCGGCGTATCCATAGAAGGGCCATGCGAGTTCGGAGTCGGTCGATGCGTACATGCCGCCGTAGAGATTGTCGCCGACCGGGGAGTTGAATCCGAAGTACTCTTGGGTCCCAATACGAGAATCGCGGTTGAGCCCGACAAAGCCCGTGCCCTTGTCCACGATGATGCGATCATCGCCGGCCCAGAGCTTCCATTGATCCTCGGCCCCATCGAAGTATGTCCACGCGTCGAGATCGCCGCCGGCCGAGTACCCGTAGAACGGCCAACCGGACTGCGTCTCCGTGGAGATGTACATTCCGCCGTACGCGTTGTCGCCCGCGGGAGTTGCAACCCCGAAGGACTCTTGGGAGCTGAGCCGATTGTCCCGATGCACGCCGACGAACTCGCCGCCGGGGGCCAGTTCCACGACACCGTTGTCGTCAACGTTCATACCTCGGGTCTGCATTGCATAGGGCGTCCGCCGGATTTGCTGGCGCGGATTGAGCGTGTTGCCGTTGATGGAGACCTGGATCCAACGCTCGGCACCGTTGAAGTCATCAGCGCCGAAGTCGACGTCATGTGTGAACACGCCGTCGACGACATTCACGTTCCCGCCGACCGGCCCGGCGACCTGCACTCCGCCGTTGGCCGCGGTCCAGAGGGTGAACTGCGCGGCGACGACGCCGTTGACCGGGTTGCCCGCGTTGAGCAGCTTGCCCTGATAGGTGAAAGTCGTGTCCGGTGCGGCGATCGCAGATGTGGCAACTCCCGCGGCGATCAACAAGCCCGCAACGACCTGACGTGTTCGATTCACTGTTCGATTCATGGCGTGTTCTCCTTCGTGTGTTGCCCGACGCAGCACACGCCGCGTCCGAAGCACCACCAGTCCGACAACCCGCGCTCGGAACGACACGAATTCGCAGCTCGATTTTGAGCTTGTGAATCGATCCGCCAAACCCATGCAAGCCCTTCCGGCGTATGGGTTTTCGGTGTACAGTTTGTTGGGAGGGTTTGGAGAGTGGACTCGGCCCCGACAGAGACAACGCGACTGCTTGTCGCACTGGGTGAAGGCGATAAGGCGGCCAGTGCGCGCCTGCTGCCGATCCTCTACACAGAACTGAGGCGACTCGCCGAGGCTCGGCTGGCCAAACTCCCCAGGGGACAAACGCTCCAGGCGACGGCGCTTGTCCACGAGGCGTATCTCCGCTTGGTCGGCACCACGGATCCGGGTTGGAACGGCAAGGCCCATTTCTTTGGAGCCGCGGCCCAAGCCATGCGCGATATCCTGGTAGAGCAGGCCCGCCGGAAGGGTCGGATCAAGCATGGATCGGGCAAAAAGCCCGTGCCGCTCGACGATCAGACCCCCGATCTGTTGCAAATCTCCGCCGACCCCGAAGAAATCCTGTCGCTCGATACGGCACTTCGGCGGATGACTGAGGAGCATCCGAGGGCCGCGGAGGTTGTCATGTATCGATACTTCGCCGGGCTGGACAGCGAGCAGACCGCCAGCGTCTTGGAAATCTCTGCGCGAACCGTGGAACGAGACTGGCGATTTGCAAAGGCTTGGCTCCGCCGGGCGATCGAAGACCTCGGAGGCGGGCCTGGATGAGCGACACGCGTGCCGAAAGGATGGAAGAGTTGTTCGCTGCGAGTGTGGAGTTAAAGCCGAACGAACGGGCCGCATTCCTGGATTCGGCATGTGGCTCAGATCTCAAGCTCCGCGCCGAGGTCGAGGCGTTGCTTGTCAGCGACGAGTCGCAGCCCAACGGCTTCCTCGCGGGGCCGGCGATCGCGTTTGAAGCGCTCCCGCCGGGCACCATGATCGGCGGCAAGTACAAATCCCTCCAACTGTTGGGCGAAGGCGGGATGGGCATGGTCTATCTCGCCGAGCAGCTCCATCCCGTGCGTCGGCGGGTGGCAATCAAGGTGCTCAAGCTCGGCATGGACACCCGCCAAGTGATCGCGCGATTCGAGGCCGAAAAGCAAGCGCTGGCGATGATGGATCATCCTTCGATCGCACGCGTGCTCGATGCGGGCACCACCGACGCCGGACGCCCGTTCTTCGCGATGGAACTCGTCCGAGGCATCCCCATCACGCGTTACGGCGATGAGCAGAGGCTCTCCACGCGCGAGCGTATCGAGCTGTTCCTGCCGGTGATCGACGCGATCCAGCACGCGCACCACAAGGGCGTCATCCATCGCGACATTAAGCCCGGCAACATCATCGTGACGCTCGATTCCGGGCGAGCGGTCGCCAAGGTCATCGACTTTGGCGTCGCCAAGGCCATCAGCCAGCAACTGACCGACAAAACGCTCTTCACGACCTGCGGCCAGCTCATCGGCACGCCCGAGTACATGAGCCCCGAGCAGGCGGCGATGAGCGAACTCGACATCGACACGCGATCCGATGTGTACTCGCTCGGAGCCGTGCTCTATGAGTTGCTGACCGGATCCAAGCCGTTCGGTGTGAGCACGAACGGGCTGCTCGATATCCAACGCCAGATTTGTGAGACCGACCCGATGCGTCCGTCATCGCGGGTGACGCGATTGCAACGGACCGAATCGGACGAATCATCGGACGAGAAAGAAACGCCTCCGACGGGCTCGGCAGATCTCGCACGGTTGCGCAGCACCGATCCCACGACGCTCAGCCGTGAGCTGCGGCGCGATCTGGACTGGGTCATTGCCTGTGCGATGGAGAAGGACCGCACGCGCCGCTATGAGACCGCCGCGGCTCTCGGCGCCGACTTGCGAAGGTACTTGGCGAACCAGCCGGTCGAGGCGCGCTCTCCCAGCGCAGCCTATCGGATGCGAAAGTTCGCATCGCGCAATCGCGCAGGCGTGACCGGAGGCGCACTCGTTCTGGTCGTCCTCATGGCCGGTATCGCAGCGACCGCATCGTTTGCAGTCAGCGAGTCGCGCCAGCGCAGTCGAGCGGTCACGGCACTCGCGGCCGAGAAGATCGCCAACGAACAGGCATTGCGTCAAGAGGCGCTTGCAACCGAAGCGGCCGAGGAGGCCGAACAAGCCGCGGCGAAGTCCGAGGCAGTCAACCTCTTCCTTGAGGCCATGATCACCTCGGCACGCACACAGAGCGCTCGCGGGCGCGATGTGACCATGCGCGAGGTGCTCGATGCCACCACCGCGCGGCTCGACGCCGGGGAACTCCTGGATCTGCCCATGGTCGAGGAAGAGATCCGCACCATCATCGGCAAGACTTATCTCGACCTTGGTCTTCCCAAGAGAGCGGCGCACAGCCTGCAATGGACCTACGCCCATTCCTTGCAAGCCCGAGGCGAGCTCGCCGAGGAGACTCTTGCAGCACTTGATGTTTACGCCGAAGCCGTCAAGGAGCAGATTGGCGTTCAAAGTCTCGCCATCGAGTTGCATGAGAAGCTCCACGAACTGTCTTCAAGGGCTCGCGGTGAGAATCACCCAGAGACTCTGCTCGCGCTGGATGGGCTCGCCAACTCGTTGATGCGAGCCAGAAGAGCAGCCGAGGCAATCCCTTTGCACGAGATCGCGCACCAAGGTCTGAGCGAGCACTACGGCCCCGATGACCCGCGTGCGATCCTCCCATTGTTCAATATCGGCGGCTGCCACCGAATACTGGGCAACTACGAAGACGCCGAGAAAACCTACCGAGAGGTGATCGAGGCGTTCGACAGGGCTGGCTGGAGCATCTCGACGATCC
>JAJDDL010000205.1 GCA_029260335.1 Phycisphaerales bacterium
TGACGGCACACCCATCGCCTCCTATCGCCAGCACTTCAATCCAATGATCCTGAGCCTCGGCGTGCGCGTCGAACGCGAGGACGAGCGGTTGGACGACCTGATGATCCTGGCTGGGGCATGCCTGCTCGGGGCGATCGAAGGCCGCCAGCGGAACTAGGCCCAAATCCGCAATGACATGGCGGTTCTCAGGTTCGCAATACAGACATGCAAGGCCTGGCCGCACCCCGCACCCAGCCGTACGGTATCTTCTTGGTGCTGATTGGTGCCTCGTTCTTGGCCATCAGTGGAGCTATCGAGAAGGGACTGACCGTGCATGAATCTCAGGACTTGAAGATGAATCGTCGCACCGCGATGCTGGCCGGCGGCGCCGCTGGACTTGCAGGGCTCGGCGCAAGCGCCATGGGCCGGACCACACCGCTCTCCGCCCAGGACGTTGGCTACGACGCCCAGAGCGGCAAATACGTCTTGCCCCCGCTGCCCTACGACTACGCGGCGCTCGAGCCGCACATCGACGAGCAGACGATGCGCATCCACCACGACCGCCACCACCAGGGCTATGTCAACAAGCTCAACGGCGCCTTGGAAGCCCTCGCCAAGCTCCGCGCAGGCGAGATCGACGCCGGGCTCGTTGACCACTGGTCGCATGAACTCAGCTTCAACGCCGGCGGCCACGTCAACCACACGCTCTTCTGGCTCGGCATGGCACCCACTGATGCCGGTGGAGGCGGCGAGCCCACCGGCACGCTCGCCCAGGCGATTAATCGCGACTTCGGGTCATACGGAGCGTTTGCAACACACTTCAAAGCCGCGGCTGGCTCGGTCAAGGGCTCGGGCTGGGGCTGGTTGTGCTACGAGCCGATCGCTGGCCAACTCGTCGTGACCCACATGCACAACCAAGAAGACGGGCTCTTCGGCGGACTCGTGCCCTTGCTGGGCGTCGATGTCTGGGAACACGCGTACTACCTGAACTACCAGAACCGTCGAGGCGATTACCTCAGCGCATTCATGAACGTCGTGAACTGGCCGGAGATCCAGCGACGCTTCGACGCAGCGGTTGGCTAACAGAGCCGCGTGCGGTGGCACGCTGGACATTGGACGCTTGAGGACATCCAAAGCGAAAAACACCCCCACTCGTGTGGGGGTGCGTTTCATACCCGACTACGTTCGTGCCCGTCCGTAATCGAGTCCATAGGAGGAGAGAGACAAGACCTTCCAAATATGCGCCCGATTCTGCGGTCTGCAAGGAATATGCCGAAAGAATTATGGGTCGGGCCCAAAACCCGCCTCTCGGGCCCGTCAAGGCCGATTTTGAGGGGATCGCCAAGGCCTTGAATCGGCCTGCGGCCTACTCAACTTCCCAGCACGCCACTTCATGACCGCTCGCCTTGAGTTCCAACGTCGGCCTGTCTTGCCGACAGCGGTCCTTCACGATCGGGCATCGGGTCTGGAACGGGCACCCGGACGGCGGGTTGAATGGGCTCGGCACGTCGCCCTCGAGCACGGTCAGCGGTCGCCGATCGTCCGGATCGTCGATCGGATTGGCCCCGAGCAACGCCTTGGTGTACGGGTGCTCAGCGCGTTTGTGCACGTCCTTGCAATCCAGTCGCTCCACGGCGTGGCCCAAGTACATCACAATCACGCGATCGCAAAAGTGCTCGATGACCTTCAGGTCGTGGCTGATGAACATCATCGTCAACCCAAACTGTTCCTTCAGGTCGCTCATCTGGTTGAGCACCTGCGCCTGGATCGAGACGTCGAGTGCACTGACCGGCTCGTCGGCGACAATAAACTCGGGCTTCACGCTCAGGGCTCGGGCGATGCCGATCCGTTGACGCTGGCCGCCGGAAAACTCGTGCGGGTACTTGCCCACCGCGTCCGGGCGAAGCCCGACGTTCTTGGCCAGCTCGATGATGTAGTCTTCGACCTCGGACTTGTCGACGATGCCGTGAAACAGGATCGCTTCCTTGAGCATCGCCCGTACCGTCTGACGAGGGTTGAGCGACGAATAGGGATCCTGGAAGATGATTTGCATCTTCCTCCGCGTCGGCATCATGTCGCCGTGATCGAGCGCCGTGATCTGCACACCATCGAAGGTGATCGAGCCGCTGGTCGGCTCAAGCAACCGGATGACAACCTTGCCGAGCGTGGACTTGCCGCACCCTGATTCCCCGACGATGCCGAGAATCTCGCCGCGTTCGACATCGAAGCTCACGCCATTGACCGCATGCACATGCCCGGTCACTCGGTTGAGCACGCCGCCGCGAACCGGGAAGTGCTTCACTGCGTTGCGGACTTCGAGCAGAGCCATTACGCGCCCTCCCCGTTTGGCGTTTGCCCATTTGTCGGACGACCATCGGAAGCTGCTTCCACCGGCTGGCCCGCGACCTGGAGCCGCGTGAGTGGGAAATGGCACCTTGCCGGGTGAGTCGCGTCGCCGTGCGCCTCAAGCTCGGGCTCTAGATCCACACAGCGCTGGCGGTCGGCGTCCGAACGCTTCATCCGGTGCTCGCATCGATCCTGGAATCGACAGCCATCGGGCAACTCAAACAAGCTCGGCACGATGCCCTTGATCGCGGGCAATCGCCGCCCGTGGTCCTCGTGGCTGCCCGCCTTAGGGATCGAGTCCAACAACGCGTGCGTGTAGGGATGGCGCGAGTGATGGAAGATCTCGCGGACCGTGCCCTCTTCAATCACGCGTCCGGCGTACATGACCATCACCCGATCGCACACCTGCGCGACAACGCCCAGGTCGTGGGTGATGAGAATGATCGCGGTCCCCGTCTTTTCCTTCAACGCGTTCATCAGGTCCAGGATCTGGGCCTGGATCGTCACGTCCAGTGCCGTCGTCGGCTCGTCGGCGATGAGAATGTCCGGCTCACACGCCAGGGCCATCGCGATCATGACACGCTGACGCATGCCGCCCGAGAGCTGATGGGGATACTCGCGGATGCGCTTCTCAGGGTTCGGAATCTCGACCAGCCGGAGCATGTCGATGATCCGATCCCGACGCTCGGATTTGTTGAGCTTGGTGTGATACTTGAGAGTCTCTTCGAGCTGCCAGCCGATCCGAAAGACCGGGTTCAGGCTCGTCATCGGCTCCTGGAAGATCATGGCGATGTGCTCGCCCCGGATCTTGCGCATCTCGGCGCGCGATGCGTGTGCGAGATTCATGCCCTGAAAATCGATGTTGGTCTTCGGGTCGATGATCGTCACATGCTCGGGCAAGAGACGCATGATGGTCTTGCTCGTGACGGTCTTGCCGCAACCCGATTCGCCGACAATGCCGAGCGTCTCGCCTCGAAACACATCAAAGCTCGCATCATCTACCGCAGTGACGATGCCGCTATCAGTCCTGAACCTCGTGGTGAGGTTCCGGACCTTCAGGATGGGCTCTTTCGTCTCACTCATGATTCATGCTTCGGCGGGATCTCGATTCGGGACTCAGCCCTGGTGCTTGGGATCGAACGCGTCCTGGAGTGCGTCCGAGAGGATGTTGAACGCGAGCACGAGGGTGAACATGAAGAATGTCGCCGCCCCGATCTGCCAGAAGAACTCGTTGGTGACCTGCTGCGCAGAGTCGCGGATCATGATGCCCCAACTCGCCCCCTGCTTGAGCCCCAGGCCCAGGAACGTCAGGATGACCTCGCCCTTGATCGCCGCGATCAACAGAAGCGAGAAGTTGATGAACATCAGGTGCGAAGTGTTGGGGATGATGTGCTTGAGCAGGATGCTGAACCTGCCGTAGCCCATCGCGGTCGCGGCTTGGACGTACTCGAGTTCCTTGATCTTCATCGACTCGCCGCGGATGACGCGACAGGGGCCAATCCAATACGTCAATCCAAACGCAACGTAGAGCGGGATGAGCGTTCCCTCGAACGGACTGTCCATAAAGAGGATGGTCAGCAGCGCCAGAAGCACCAGGTAGGGGATCGACGTGAACATGGAATAGAGCCAGTTGACGGCGTGGTCGATGAACCCGCCAAAGAACGCCGCGGCTGCACCCAAGAGCGAACCGAAGGTCACCGCGATGAGAGCCGTCACGATGCCGACCTGAATGGCGATCTTGGCCGAGTACAGCGCCCGAATCAGGATCGAACGCCCCTGGCGATCGGTACCGAGCGAAAGGCGCAGGTCATTCATCATCCTCGCCAGCCCCTTGGGCTGTGGGAAGATCTCTTCGATGAGCGGATTGAGCAATGCGGTCTGCTCATCCATGCTTGCGAGCACACCCTTGCGTGCGTCTTGGGATGCGTCCAAGATGGCGGTGACGAGAGACTCGTCGTACATCACCAGGCCATCGGGATCGCCGTCGAGGATGCGCTCAGACTCATCCCAGAGCACGCTCGCATCAAACGCGGTCATCGCGTTCTCAGTTTCCGCGCCCGCTTGGTAGTGCTCAATCGCCTCGGCGATCTCCTCGAGTCCAAAGCCAACATCCTCCTGGCTATTGAGCACCTCGTCAGAGTCCAGATCGCCAGATGCGGCCAGTCTCTCGAACGTCGCCCGAGCGATCTCAACCCTGTCCACAATTTGCGGCATCGTGTCGATCGCGTTCACCTGACGCCGGATGTCAATCACCCGATCGGCCTCGGCCTTGGCGTTCACGTACAGGGCGCGGAGATCTTCGATCGGAAGATCCGCAAAGTCCCGGCCGGTGATCGAGTAGTCGCGCAGGATCTGATCAGGATCCCGCGTCGGATCGTCCGCTGCGCGATCGAGGTCATTGAACGCATTCTCGGCCTTGTCCAGAAAGAACAATGCCCCCTCGTACTGCACCGACGCGGAGCCCTTCATGCCGAACCCGGGCATCTCCCGCGCGCCAAACTCCTGGCGTGTCTGGGAGGTGAGCAGAATCCCAAGCAGCGGACGCCCCTCAAGGCTGTCCTTGAAGACGTTGTTGATCGTGTTGGTGACGACGATGAAGCCCGTGAGAAGCAGGTA
>JAJDDL010000206.1 GCA_029260335.1 Phycisphaerales bacterium
CGTGCTCTGCCCCTGCGATTGCCCCTTGCGGATCATCCCGGCTTTGATTCGCTCACTAGCGCTCTGAGCCATTGCCTTGGAATACTCCGTCCCAATGAAGTTGCGATTCCAGTCCAGAGCGACGGTCCCGGTCGTCCCTGAACCGAGGAACGGATCGAGCACGAGATCGCCCTCGTTGGAGCACGCGAGGATGACGCGTTCGAGATAGACCTCGGGCAACTGGTTGTCGTGCTTGGCCCGGCGTTCGGTGTTGTTGCCCTGGATCCGCCCCCAGTGCTTGCCGTACCAAACGTCCATGGGCAATCGCATGCCCGCGGCGATCCCGTCGCGTTTGCTCTCGGTGCGCTTGTCGAAGTAGATGCTCCGCCGATCGGACACCTCGAGAATGTCGTCGCGATTGAATGTGCGGTTCTCGGGATCCTTGCAGAAATACAGCGCGTGGACCTTGGAGTTAATAAACCGCGACTTGGTGTTCTGGCCAAACCGATAGTGCCAGATGCACCAGTTCACCATGTGCAACGCCTGCTTGCCCTGGGCCTTGCGTCCCCGCTTGAGGTGATACACAATCTCCGCGACCCACGTATCGGGGATGTTGACCCACATCGTGCCCGTCGGCTTCAACGCATCGCAACACAGGTCGAGCCAGTCGTACGTGAACTTCAGATACTCGTCTTCATGGATGTCGTCATCCCACTCGTCATAGCCGCGCTGCCAGTTGAAAGGAGGATCGGCGAAGATCAGGTCCACCTCGCCCTTGGCGCACTGAGGGATCTTGGGGAGCAGCTCCCGGCAGTCGCCCTGGTAGATCTTGGCGCTCGCGTCGTCGTTCTTGATCGTCCGCATAGGACGCGACGTGGTCTTGGCTGACGTGGCGGCTGGCATGTGTCTTAAGGTAGCGCAAAGACGACCGAAGCGCAAATGGCTGTCGGATTGCGGTCTTTGGCGGCGAAGCGAGTCGTCTGGGTCGGGGCTCGCCACGGCCTCGCTCAGCAGTCAATGGCGCCGGCGGGCTCCAGGGGGTTGGTTCTCGGCGTGGGGTCCCCGTGACGAACAAGCTGCTCCTCCAACTGCCGCCATTGGGCGTGGCGCTTGGCTCGAACCTCGGCGGCCCCCACGCGATTCCCGTCTCCCACACTGATCTGCTCCTGGATAGCCCAAATCACACGCATGAGAACAGATCGCCTGGGAAGACAACCGGTCCCGACGCATTCGGCCAAAGCACTCAGAAGCGGATGTTTCTCGCTTCGTCCTGCAGGCTCTAGATCTGGGTCGATCACAACGAGCCAGTCGACGATCGGTGCCGTCGAGTTGGAGCCAGGGCGGTCAGGCGGCGGTTCTCGCACGATCAGGTTGGACGCCTTGGTATCTCGGTTGCGAGTCGCGTGGAACCCGTACTCGCTCACAAGCCGTCCGAGCGCCTCTGCCAGTCGATGCTCCTGCCACGGCGTGAGGTCTCGGTCTGCAAGGTGCTGGAGCACGGTTTTGCCGGGCACATGCTCCATGATCAGACACTCTCTTGGCCCCTGCTCGTCGCGGAACCGGACTATCGCGAGACAGGTAGCCGTGGGAATCTGGAGTCTCGCGAGTTCTTGGGCGTGGTCCCATTGCCGGCAAGCTGGGCTGGATCTCAGCAGAGCCTGTAATCGGCGCTTTGGACGGGCCATCGCCCACCGCTTCACGACAAGATCCCGGCCCGCAACCTGAACCCGCCAGACGCTTGCCAGACGATCCTGCTTCAAACAGACCCCGCTCGACCCGATCGCATCGATGGCCTGGGCGATGAGACCTTCATCGGCGTGGTGTCGTCGGAGCACATGGCAGGGCTTTGGCACGCCCCGATGCTACGGGCTCGTAGTCCGATATGGCTGTGGGTGGCCACCAAGCTCCGCTTTCCGCCTGCCGATCGAGCAATCCACGCCCAACAGTGGGCTTAAACCCTCAGCGAAACACGGAGACTGGACACCTATCCAGGGAAAAAAGGCCATTCGCATGGAGCTAGAGCCCCGATTCGGGTACGTTAGCGAATCTCGTGATGGAGATAGCCAGCCCGCGCGAGGCTGGAGTTTCCGGGAATCAGGAAAAGCAGGCAAAAGGAGTCTTCCATGCGGAGGATGAAGGGATTGTTGATGGCCGGGATCGCCGGTGCGATTTGCACAAGCGGTGCGCTGGCTGATCCGTTGGATGATCGCATCCGCGACCATTTCAACGTCACGGAGTACGAACTTGATTCGCTCGTTCTGCCCGCGGATCTGCCCGGCGGCGGCTTTGACGTCGTGGCCCAGATCGGCGACGTGCAACGAGTGCTGAGCCTGGAGCCCGTCTCCGTGCGAAGCGAGCACTTCAAAGTCATGCTCGATGACGGCACCGGCCTGCTCCGCGAAGTCCAGGCCGAAGCGCCGCGGACTTTCCGGGGATTCGTCGAGGACGTACCCGGCAGCCTCGTGGTCGGCTCGCTCATGCCCGACGGCCTGAAGGTGATGATCGAGATGCCATTCGATGATGGCATTCAGAAGTGGGGCATCGAGCCCCTCGCCGACGTGCAGGACGGCCTGGATCCGACTTTGCACGTCGTCTACTTCGGCGACAACCAGATCTGGCCCGACGACGCGCATTGCCCCGTCGATGGCAAGCCCATGAACGGGCACAACCACGAACACGACGATGGCGATGGCGGCGATATCAACCCCGCCGATCCGCTCTACAACTGCGAGATCGCCTTCGATTGCGATAACGATTACTACAACGCTCGCGGCCAGAACCAGAGCACCGTCATCAACGATCTCGAGAATGTGATGAATGTCGTGCGGACCACCTACGAGCGCGACATCGAGATCACCTACGAGATCACCGAGATCATCATCCGCACCAGCCGCGTGTACACGGCGACCGACGCCGGCCAGCTGTTGAACCAGTTCCAGAATCGGTGGAACAGCAACCACCGCAATGTCCAACGCGACATCGCCCACCTCATGACCGGCAAGAACATCAACGGCGGCGTCATCGGCGTCGCATACCTGAGCGTGATCTGCAGCCAGACCCAGGGCTATGGCCTGAGCGAGACGACCTTTGCGGGCAACATGAACCTCCGCGCGGCCTTGACCGCCCACGAGCTCGGACACAACTGGAGCTCCCCGCACTGTGACGGCGTGAATCCCTGCAATATTATGTGCCCGAGCATCAACGGCTGCAACGGCATTGGCAATCCCATCCGCTTTGCTCCGGTTTCGATCAACCGCATCCGCCAGCATCGCAACAGCCGCAACTGCCTGCAGATCATCAACGACGGGTCCCTCGACCTGCCGTTCTCCGATACCTTCCCCAACAGCTCGATCGACGAAGAGAAGTGGCCCCTGGACGGCCGCAACGGTGCGAGCACCGGCTTTGTCGGCGGCGAGCCGAGTTCGCCTTGGGCGTTGCAACTCGACGGGACTGATCACATCACCACCGCGCCCTTGCTGGCCAACAACGCCAACGACGTGGTCGTGTCGTTCTTCGCGGCACAGCTCACGGTGGATACATGTGAGGACCTCATCGTCGAGTATCTCGAAGATGGCGGCGATTTCACAGAGATCGGTCGCGTGACCGCGGGCGAGGACATCATGCTGCCCTATCAGCAGTTCGGATTCCTCATTCCCAACAACGAACTCTACGACGGCCTGGAGGTTCGCCTCCGTGCCGCCGGGAGCGATGGAAGCGACGACTGGTACATCGACGATGTGCTGATCGAGGCCGACGGCAATCTGCCTCCCCCGACCGGCAGCATCAATCTCCCGCTCTTCCACACCTTCCCGTGTGATGAGTTCGACGAAGGCGTCTGGGGCGAGGTGGTTGGCGCAGTTGTCAACAACGCGGGCATCAACGAGCCCTCCGCTCCGTTCAGCATGGAGCTGACCGGCAACGAGCGGGCCGAGACCCTCTCGATGAACGGCCTCGACTTCGGCCAGGTGCCGTTGTACGTGAACTTCATGATGGAAGAGCGCAACCTTGAGAATGGCGACGCGTTGCTCGTGCAATACGAGAACAACGTGGGCTCGCTCGTCACGGTCGGCGTGATCGCCTCGGCTGGCGGATCGCAGAGCAACTACAGCCAGTACGAGTTCGAGCTGGGCGGCGACGCGATCCACAATGACCTCAAGGTTCGCTTCCAGGCCGCCGGCAGCAGCAGCGATGACACCTGGTACATCGATGACATCGGTGTCACCGACGAGTCGCTCGGCGGCGGTGACTGTGACGCGGACCTCGATGGTGACGGCGATGCCGACGCCGACGACTTCTTCGCCTATCTCGATGCGTTCGCGGGTGGAAACCTCGGTGTTTGCGACATCGATGGCGACGGCGACTGCGATGCCGACGACTTCTTCCAGTACCTCGATGCGTTCGCGCAGGGCTGCTAAGCAAGGCACCTGAACGCACGACAATCCTGATTCGAGACAATCGACCCCGGCTCTCTCCAGAGCCGGGGTTTTTCTTTGC
>JAJDDL010000207.1 GCA_029260335.1 Phycisphaerales bacterium
GTCATACTGCGGAGCACCGACGAGAAAGTCCTGCACGCCGTCGCCATCGGTATCTTCAATGGTTCGGATTTCATATCCAAACGTCGAGAACTGCTGAACTGCCTCGATCTCGTCGAGCACAACGATCCCATCCTCCAGAAACTGCGCAGACGCGCCACTACTCACAACGCAAACCCCCGCGACCACAACACCGGGTCGAACAACTTTCCATGCTTGCCGTTGGCGCACCGAAACCATCGCGGATCTCCAGATATGTTATTTCTATCGCGGCTCCACATTCCGCGGCACTTGGCCATTGGACGCACAGATGCGGCTTGAGTTCTGCCAATCCGCAAGACGAGCTGAGATTCAACGTATGCCTCATTGGACACGCAGATTTTTCGCCATTGATTACACGAGCGGTACACATCGCTCTCAAGCGAACGATCAAAACTGATCGCACTATAAGCGGATTCTGATAGAATCTGACGCCTTGGGCGCCGGGCAGCTATGGAGGACAACTCCACAGCACGATGCGTCAGCTCAGGATGTCGTGGACAACTTTGCCATGCACATCCGTCAACCGGAAATCCCGCCCCTGATGCCGGTATGTCAACCGCTCATGATTCATGCCCAAACAGTGCAGAATCGTTGCATTCAGATCGTGCACATGCACCGGCTTATCCACCACGTTGTACCCGTAGTCATCGGTCGTGCCATGCGTGATACCGCCCTGGATCCCGCCGCCGGCCATGAAGATACTGAAACAACGCGGATGATGATCTCGCCCATAGTTCTGGCGACTCAGCGCACCCTGACAGTAAATCGTGCGCCCGAACTCGCCGCCCCAAACAACAAGCGTGTCATCGAGCATGCCCCGACGTTTGAGATCCGTGATCAGAGCCGCGGACGCCTGGTCCACATCGCCGCATTGCAACGGCAAATCGCGCGGCAAGTCACCGTGCTGATCCCAGCCCCGATGATAAAGCTGAATAAAACGCGTGCCGCGCTCGGCGAGCCGCCGGGCGAGCAAACAGTTCGCCGCGAACGTGCCGGGCTTTCTCGCGTTCTCGCCATAGAGCTGGAATGTCTCGTCGGACTCATCCTTTAAATCCGTCAACTCCGGCACCGACATCTGCATCCGATACGCCAGCTCGCTCGCCGCGATCCGTGCGTTGACCTCCGGATCGCCCGTCCGCTCGAGCTGCTCATGGTTGAGCCGCGCGAGCGCATCGAGCATCTGCCTCCGTGAACTGCGGTTCACGCCCTTGGGATTCGAGAGATAAAGCACCGGATCCCCGACATCACGGAACGCAACGCCCTGGTGCTCGCTCGGCAAGAAGCCCGTGCCCCAAAGCCTGCTGAACAGTGCCTGGCTCGGCCGCTGCGCACTGCCCAGGCTGATCAACACCACAAACCCAGGCAAGTCGCGATTCTCGCTCCCCAACCCATACGTAATCCAAGAGCCCATGCTCGGCCGACCGGGCTGCTGATGCCCGGTCTGGAAGAACGTCATCCCTGGATCGTGATTGATCGCCTCGGTGTGCATGCTCCGGATGATGCAAATATCGTCGGCAACCCCCGCGATATGCGGAAGCGCCTCGGAGATCTCCTGGCCGTTCTTGCCGTGCAGATTGAACTTGTACTTCGAGGGCGCAACCGGGAATCGAGCCTGCCCCGAGGTCATCGTCGTCAGCCGCTGGCCCATCCGGATCGACTCGGGCAGATCCTCGTCAAACCGATCCTGCATCAGAGGCTTGTGATCGAACAGATCATGCTGCGCCGGCGCACCGGATTGGAACAGATAGATCACCCGCTTGGCCTTGGGCGCAAAGTGAGGCCTGAGAGACCGAACCGCGTCATTGCCGAGCGATGCCTGCGCACCAGGCACCAGCAGATTGGCAAGCGCGGCGGCTCCGATGCCCGCCGAGGCCTTGCCAAAGAACTGACGGCGAGTCTGCTGGATACGTGATTGCCAAAGGGGATCCATTGTGTCTCTCGTCCAAGGGTTGCGTCTTGGTAGCACCGGCTTCCAGCCGGTCGCCGCGTGCCCATGCACGCCATCAGTCTGACCAACTAGTTCTTCGTCACCGCCTCATCCAGGCTCATAATCGTCGCACAAACATTCGTCATCGCCGCATGCTCGATCGGATCAATCGACTCATCTCGCATCGACATCCCAGCAGTTGCTAACTCCGCCGCGGCTGCCGGGTCCCGCTGATAGCCCGCAATCTGGCTCTCGTAAAGATCGCGCAGAACATCAAGCTCATCCGCACGAGGCGAACGCGTGAGCAACAAACGGAACGCACGCGTCAACCGAGCATCGACATCCGCACTCTGAGCCTCGTGCAACGCACGCTCGGCGGTCGCCCGTGCGTATTCGACGAACTGAGGATCGTTGAGCAGCACCAACGCCTGCAGAGGCGTCGTCGTACGCTCGCGACGGACAATGCACGTCTCGCGATTGGGCGCATCGAACGCCGACATGTTCGGCGGCGGGCTCGTCCGCTTCCAGTACGTGTACATGCTCCGCCTGTAATGCTCATCGCCCTCACCGGCCATAAACGTCCGGGTGTTGCTATCCGGGTACGCCACTGCACGCCAAAGACCATCGGGTTGGAATGGTCGCACGCTGGGCCCGCCCACGCGCTCAACAAGCAAATCGCTCACCGAGAGCGCCTGATCACGGATGATCTCCGCGTCCAGCCGATGACGCGGACCCCGAGCAAGCAAGCGATTCTCAGGATCTGCCTCAAGCATCTCAGGCGTCACACGCGAGCTCTGCCGATACGTCGCGCTCGTGAGCATCAGCCGCATCATGTGCTTCATGTCCCAACCGCTATTCACAAACTCGATCGCGAGCCAATCAAGCAGCTCCGGATGCACCGGCCGCTCGCCCTGGGCCCCGAAGTTCTCACTCGTCTTCACGAGCCCCGTCGCAAACAGCTGCTGCCAAAGCCGATTCACCGTCACTCGCGCGGTCAACGGGTGATCAGACTCCGTAAGCCACAGCGCCAACCCGAGACGATTCTTCGGATACGACTCGTCGATCGCGGGCAAACACGCAGGTACCAGAGGCGAGACCTCCTCGCGCGGCTGGTCGTACTCGCCCCGGTGCAGCACATACGTCATGCGAGGCTCGGGCAACTCCTTCATCACCAACGTCGTCGGCAACTGGCCCTCAGTCTCGGTGATCGTCCCACGCACATCCGCCAGCTCATCAGTCAGCATCCGCATCTGCGGCGAGTGGTTCGCCCGGAAATACCGCCGCAGACGAGTCTGCGATTCGTCATCAAGCTCCTGAGCCACGATCAGATCAATGTGGCGCAATAACTCCTTGCCCGCGCTATCTCCCGAAGCCCGGAACGCATAGCCGTACCCGCCGCTGAAGTTGACAATCTTCATGAGCAGGACGTTTTCGCCAGCTTTAAGATCGACCTTGATCGTGTCCTGATCGACCGCCGCGGCTCGCGCAATGTTGTTCTCATGGACCATCCGCCCATTGAGCCAGACCTTGATCGCATCATCGCTACCAAGATGGAACGTGACCGTGCGCGGCGTCGGCGCATGGATCGTCCGCGCAACATACGTCGCCGAGTTCTCGCCCACAAGCGTGTTCACCACGCCATCGGTGAACTCGGTCCGCTTGATCCACCCGACCGTGCTGTCGCCTGCAGCGAACTGCGCATCTGTGTCAATCGAATCCACGGTCTCCTCGGGTCCGAAGGCCGTCGTATACGCGGCTTGCCCATTCTCTGCCGCAAACGGCCCCGCGACGTGCCAGGGCGTATAGCCGCTCGGCGAGATCGTCTCGATGAGCTTCGGATCCGACGAAACCGCCAAACGCGTCCGCCCGATCGTGTGGCTCTTAAAGTGGGTCTCAAATCGCAGGCGAACCGTGATGTTGCTCCCGCCCTCATACCCAAAGGGCTCGTCGGCTACGAAAACCGCTGTGCGATTCTCGCGTCGATCGAATCCCTCGATCGCCCAGCCGTTGGTGTCATCGATCACCCCGTCGATCGCGGCACTCACCAGATAAGGCCCGTTCAACTGCTCATGATCCGCCGCCGCCGCGACAAACCGGATCGTCTTGGACTTCTCAGGCTCCGCAAGCGAACGCACCTCGGCCTCGATCTCGCTCAGGACGAAGTTGGCGTTCTCCGCCCGCCCCGGGCCATTGTGGGGCAAGCTCTCATCGGTCAGCGCCTGCAGCCGAAGCATGCGCAGATTGGTCTGATTCGTCGGCGCGGTGATCTCGTAGGTATCGCGTTCCGGATTCTCATCCGAAGACAGGACAGACGCATCAAGCATGATCTGCAGATTCGCCCCAGCAGTCGAGGCCACAGTCTGAGGGATCAGGACCTCCCAACCATGAACCCAGGCCTCGTTGGTCGCTTCCCGCCACTCGCGTTGCGCCAAATCCACCTCCGGATCCGGCGCGTCGAGCGTCGACTCGATTACCTCGATCCGGCCGCGCAGCGCGGCGAGTTGCACCTTGTCAGACTCACTCGGCACGCGCATCACCGGCGGGTGGTCCTTCGCGTTCCCGTCCATCGCCGGGCTATCCACGCTATTGAAAAACGCGAACAGCTCGTAGTACTCTTTCTGGCTGATCGGATCGAACTTGTGGTCGTGACAGTGCGCACACGCGACCGTGAGCCCCATGAACACCGTCGATGTCGTCGCAACGCGGTCCGCCGCGTACTGCATCAAATACTCTGCATTGATCGAGCCGCCCTCGCTCGTCGTCACATGGTTGCGATTGAATCCCGTCGCAATCATCTGATCGAGCGTCGGCTCCGGCAGCAGATCGCCCGCCAACTGCTCAATCGTGAACTCATCAAACGGCTTGTTCTCTGCAAACGCCTTGATCACCCAATCGCGATAAGGCCAGATCTCGCGATGGTTGTCCAGATGCAAACCATGCGTGTCGGCATACCGCGCCGCATCCAGCCAATACCGCGCCATGTGCTCGGCGTACCGGGGTGTATCGAGCAAACGATCAATCATGTCCTCATACGCGTCCGCTGACTCATCGGCAAGAAACGCATCGGCTTCCTCAGGCGTCGGCGGCAAGCCCGTGATATCCAAGCTCGCGCGCCGAATCAACGTCGCCCGATCCGCCGACGGACTGGGCGCGAGCCCCTCCGCTTCCAGACGCGCGAGAATGAACGAGTCGATCGGATTGCGCACCACATCGTTGTGCTGCACCGCCGGCGGCTCGACCTGCTCGGGCGGAAGGAACGACCAATGCGGCTCCCACTCTGCGCCCTCATCAATCCACTGGCGTATCAGCTCGATCTGCTCGGCCGAGAGCGTCTTGCCCGTCTCCTCCGGCGGCATCCGCTTGGACACCCGGTCCGAGGTGATCCGCCGGATCAACTCGCTCGCATCCGCATGCCCCGGCACGATCGGCTGCACCCCAGACCCCGTCGGCGTAGTCGCCGATTCCAGAGAATCCAGCCGCATCCCCGCCTGCCGTGATCCCGAGTCCGGGCCATGGCAGACAAAGCAGTTGTCGCTCAGAATCGGCAGGATGTCGCGATTGAACC
>JAJDDL010000208.1 GCA_029260335.1 Phycisphaerales bacterium
CATCAACGAAGCGGAATGGAACATGAGCGTGTCGGCCGACATGATGGGAACGGGCCGAACGATTAATCGAGGGATATTGCGGTACACGTCGTCAAATCCGACACGCTTCTTCGGCAGCATGAGCAACGAGGGGCAAATTCTGGCAAACAACGGCACGCTCGAGTTCGATTCGGTCGAACAACTCCGCGAAGGCGTGCTCTCGGGGGGCGACTGGATCGTAGCCGCGCGTGCCATGGTGGATTTGCCAGAGCCTATTCGCACGCTGACGGGCGATGCACTCGTCGTCGGCGATGGCGCTTCGATCCCGGCCTTGACGACAACACAAGAAATCGACGGCGACGCCCACCTGAGGGTGGACGGCCAGCTCCTTTTGACGAGGCCTCTCAACATACGTTCATCCGGAACGCTGGAGATCGTGGAAGATGGCAATGTCGTTGTGACCGATATCGTCGACAACGGCGGCGGCAACGGCGCAGATCCATCCGCTGATGCCGAGATCATTCAGCGGCTCAGCGGGGACTGCCAGCCATGTAACAATCCCATCTTGGTGACGCCCAGTCTCCAGAACTTCGCGCGCATCGTGCCAGGCGGCCATGCTTCGATCGGACCGTTCAACCTGGGAGGTAATCTGGTCCAACACGAGACCGGCCGGATTATCGTTGAGTACGCCGGAGATCAAGATGGTCAGGGAGACCTGGTGAACCTGTCGGGCGAGGCGACCCTCGTGGGAGTACTGCACGCTCGCATGTTGGACGGCTTTGAGCCCGAGATCGGCCAGAGCATGCTCGCGCTCTCAGCGACCGGCGGCATCAGCGGGACGTTCGATGGTGTCGCCAGTCCGATCTTCGGTCCGCCTCTTGCTCTGCGACGTGTGCGGCCACAGTATCGCTCCCATGAGGTCCGGCTTGTCGCGACATGTGCCGCCGATTTCACTTCGAGTTCCGATCCTCAAGACCCCGGCTATGGCGTGCCTGATTTCGAACTCGACAGCGAGGACATCTTCTATTTTCTCGATCAGTTTGCCGCCCTCAATATCGCCGAGGCGGATGTGACGGGCAACGGCGTGCTCGATGCCTCGGATTTCCTGGCCTACTTGGATTTGTTCTCACAAGGGTGCGACTAGGTCACGCCTCTGGACCAACCTGTCAGCGCCCCGGCGAGAAGAACGCCTTGATCGACTCGTAGATATCTTCGCGCTCGTTCACCTTGCTCAGGATGAGCTTGGCCCCCTCCTCGTCGGCGGCAAGGTCGGGGAACGCTTCGCGGAGGACGTTGATGAAGTTGCCGCTGCCGTAGGCGCTGGCGACTTGGCAGTAGCCGAACATGTTGCTCTGAGGGATCAGGTGTTCTTGCATGAGCCGGACGCACTCGCGATTGTCGGCCTCCGACGAGTTGTCGCCGTCGGAGAAGTGGAACAAGTAAATGTTCCACTCGTTGGGGTCGTAGCTGTCTTTGAGGAGTTGCTGGCAGAGGGTGAAGGCGCTGCTGATGCGTGTGCCGCCATCTTCGCGTAAGGTGAAGAACGTCTTCTTGTCGACTTCGGCCGCCCGCACGTCGTGCACGATGAACCGGCTCTCGACGCCCTTGTAGTTCCGGCGGAGCCAGGTGTCGATCCAGAACGCCTCGAGTCTCACGGTCTCTTTTTGCTCTGAGCCCATCGAACCAGAGACGTCCATCATGTAGATCGTCAGCGCATTGGACTGCGGCTTCTTGACCTCATTCCAACTGCGATACCGGAAGTCCCGCTTGATCGGAATGATCACCGGATCTTCGGGGTCGTATGCGCCGGTCAGGATCTGGCGCTTTAACGCCTCGCGATAGGTGCGCTTGAAGTGGCGGAGCGACGCCGGGCCCGTCGGGCGGATACCGGTGTACTTGTCCTTGGTCGTGCTGATCTTGTGAGCGCCTCTCGGCTTGATGCGAGGCAACTCCAACTCATCGCCCAGAATGTCTGCAAGCTCGTCCAGGCTGACATCGACCTCCAGCACGTGCTGGCCCTCGTCCTCGCCGCCGGCGTTGTCCTCGCCCTGACCGACCGCGTCGCCTTCTTCACCCTCGCCCATGCCGACGCCCCCGGCGTTGTCGCCGTAGCGGAAGGTGGGCGTGTCGATGTCGTGGATGGGGATCGAGACCACGCGCTTGCCCTCGCGACCCAAGATGTCGCTCTTGGTGAGGAACTTGCGTAAATCGCGGCGGATCTTGCCACGCACGATCTGGCGGAAGCGTTGGTGGTTTTGTTGAATCTTGCTGATCATCGCCCGTTCCTTGGGCCCAGGAAACTGTACGTTTGAAAGCATCGACCGGATCGGTCGGCGATCTCAGCGCGAGTCTTGGGCCGGGCCATGTGGGGGATTATCGGCCCGATGAGCCAGGCGTCGCGAGAGCCAGATCAGGGCGGGGATCCCCAAGGCGAGGGCCATCACGACCTCAAAGCCCCGGTTGACCAGATCGCCGGCGAGGCCGGTCGCGGTGGCGGTGTCCTGGGCGAAGGCGGGGAGGAATCCTGCGGTAATGGCGATCGCCCATTCGCGCAGGCCCAGGCCATTGCCCGCGATCGGGATCAGCAGGGCGATCTGGCTCACGATCGCGATCGCGACCGCTTCCATGGTCGACAGGGGCACGCCGATGATCGCAAAGACGACGGCGTATCGGGCGACCCAGACAAGCATGTCGCCATGGCGCAGGGCGAAGACGCAGAGCAATCGCGCGGCTCCGGGCTGATCATTCACCTTGGCAAACCAGCCGAGCATGATCGCAACGAGCGCCGGCGTGAAAAGGGCGAGCGTGATGATGATCGGCGCACTCTGTTTTTCCAGAGCCAGCGCGATCGCGAGCGAGAGCATGATGCTCAGCCCTGTGCAGGCTGTCGAGATTGCATAGACCCACATGGACTGACGGATCGTGATGCCGTGGCGCTTCTTGTGATACGCCAGGCGTGCGATCATGCCTGGGCGCAAGGGGATGTAGTTCAGGAGCCAGGCGCTGGCGATGAGCGCCCCCATCTCCTTGAGTTCGACCCGTGCGTACACGTTGTTGAGAGTCCAGAACGAGAGGGTGACAAGGCCGTAGTTGCACGCGGGCAGGACAAACGCCAAGACGATCAGGGCCGGGCTCGCACGCAAGGCGTGGTTGAACGTCGAGTCCATCGCCGACCGATTGCTCAAGACAACCCACATCGCCGCGGCGAGCAACGCGATCGCGACGATCGCCGAGGTCCACCGACGCAGATCGCGCCCTGCCGGTTCGTCCGGGCACAGGTCCACGCTAGCCGCCGCTGTTTTGCAAGGTTTGCGGCATGAGAGCCCCAACGCCGGGCCCGGCCGACGCGAAGCCATCGGCCCCGTTTGTATAACGAGCGCGGACGCCCTGGGCGATCAACGCCAGGTCCCCGTCGGCCTGGATCGCGGGCAAGTCGAGGATGGGATCGTCTCCGGCAATGACACATGCGAGCAGCGTGGCCGCGAGCACGTGGCGATCGGTCTCGGTCGTCGCGGCGAGCTTGACGGCGTCCTCAAACGGCTGCATCGACGCGACCAGTCGAGGTGTTGGCAGAATCAGGACCGCGGCCGCCCTGGCCTCGGCAGAAAGCTTGGGGTATCGCTCGGCACACGCGTTGACAATGAGATCGATTGTTTCGGGCTCAAAGCTGCCGCGGAAACCAATCAGAAACATGCGAGCGGCGAGCAGGGCGTGGGGCAACTGCGCCTCGCTTGCCTGCTCGATACGAATCGCGAGTTCCTGGGGACTCATCAGCGCCTCGGCCGTAGTCGTGCGCAGCACCGTCTCGGACTGCGCCGCAACCGCAATCGCCCCCTTCACGAGCATGCCCTCGGCGTTCTGACGAAACCCTTGGGTGACTCTCGCACGGACCCGTCCGGTCGATTCCATACTCGCGTCCATGAACCACCCGGTAAACGCGGGCAGCACGTCCACCGTCGCGATGACCTCCTCGCGCGGGTTCAACCGCAATCGACGCTCCATATCGAGCACCTCGGGGAGCGAGGTCATGATGCGCTGCTGCGTGCCGACATCGATCGTGGGAGAGACCAACATACGACTTTCAATCGGGCGGTCGCTGCCGAGCCCCATGGGCTTCGATGTGGCGTTGCGAAGCGTGATCCGCAGTTGCATCGGCTCCAAGGGCCCGAAGGAACTCTTGACGAACTTTAACTCCAACTGCATCGCGCTGGACGGATCAAGGACCATCCGGTCGACCCAGACGGGAACCGAAGCCGCCAGATCATTGAGCCTGACGGACCTTGCTGACACCAGCGCGTCTTGTCCGGTGAGTTGGCCGGCACGCGAGCGAGCCCAGGCCCCCTCGGCATCCAACGGGAAAGACCTCGCGACTGTGGCGTAAGCGTCCACCGCTTCCTCTATTCGCCCGAGACGTTCAAGCGTGAGCCCCAGCCCGATCCAAGCCGCGGGGTCTTTACTGAGCAATGCACGGAATCTGCCCTCGGCTTGCTCTGGGCCCTCTGCGTAGAGCGCACCGAACGCTCGCAAGATGGGCGCCGCGTCTTCGCCGAAGATCGCGGGATCGTTGCGCAATCGCTGGATGATCGTGTCCATGTTGAAGCCGGTCCAGGCATGCAACTGGAACAACGCGATCGTGAGAGCCGTTGTCTGCGCTTTCACGTCCTCGATCGACACGCCCGCGGGCAGGTCGCCCGGGCTCAGCTGCATCCGATTCAGCAGGTCGAGCGAGTTGCGCAACTCATCGAGCGATCGCGCGAGCAGGTCTTGATCGCCGGCGGCGTGGGCCGAGAGCACACGCACGCGTTCGAGTTCTTCGCCCAATCGGATGTCGTCGGGCCGGAGCAGGCCGATGGTCGGCAATCCTTGGGCCTCGTACGTCTGGACCTGTACCGCCGCGTTGTAGCGCTGGCTGGCGAGCAGATTGGTCAACTCACTCAGAGGGATCTCGGGCCCTTGCAACTGCCACGCCAACACCAGCCGCTCGGTCGTGAGCTGATCGCTTGCCCGCCCCAGTGCCGCAACATGGATGTTCGATGCGAGGCTGTGAAAACGAATGGCCTGCACAAAGGCCCCGCCCTCGGCAAGCTGGCGTGCGATCGAAAGATGCACATTCGGATCCACAGGATCGGCGAGCAGCAGGTTGAGCGCCAGCTCCAGCCGCCCTACCGCGTCGTCGGGTATGCGCGCAGAGAAGACGGTCGCGGCCATCGCGGCGGCGTCCTTGTTGGTCGAGTCCAGCTGCATCGCTTTGCTCAGCAATCCCGAGAACGCCTGTTCGTCACCTTGCTCTCTGGCGAGCAACGCCGCGTCGAGTGCAAGCCGGCTGCGGATCGCCGGGTCCAGGCGGCTGCCGGCGGGACCCAGGTAGCGTGAATAGGCCTCCATCCGGCCCTCGGCGGTCTGGCTCTTTGCGATGTGTGCGGTGATCAGCCGGAGCTGCGCGACGGTGTCCTTGGGATCCAAGCGAACCAGCTCGCGCGTGCGGGCTTCCAGCCGATCCGGATCTCCCAAGCGGTAGGCCAGATCCACTCGGCGCCGGACCAACTCCGGATCATCCGGGTCCAGTTCCTGACTGAGCGCGAGAAGCCCGTCGAGCATTGCGAGATCCTCGGGCGTAGGCGAGTCTTGGAGGCGCAGGTCCATGTGCCCGAGCCGCGCCAACTCCCGCGAGATCAGGCTCGGAAAATCCGGGTCCGGCTCGGGTTTCTGGGATCCGGGCCCCGGCTGGACAGCCCCGGTCACGCCGATGGACCCGAAGGCCAAAAGTCCGAGAATCAGCAAACTCGGCAAGACCGAGGGACGCAAGATCTTGGAACAAATACGTCGCATCTGGGATCCTCGTGGGCACATGGGACCACCATCGGCCGAATCGCGGCCCCGGGCGCAGCAGAATGCCGCCCCTTCGCCCGCCAAAGCGGCAGCGGAGGTACGAATCCTCGGCAGGAACGGTTCAGATCGGCTGATCTTCGCCATAGGGGGGATCACACGGGGCTCATCCGAGAGCCATGGTCATCAAGAACTCGGCGTTGGA
>JAJDDL010000209.1 GCA_029260335.1 Phycisphaerales bacterium
AACAACAAGTACTTCAAATCTCACATCCGCCTGCCCGAAGAGCTTCAGGGCCTGGAAGCGGATCTGGAGAGCTCGCTGCGCCAGCATGTCAGCCGCGGCTCGGTCACTCTCAGAGCATCGTTCACCGATGTCTCTGAGCACGCGGCACATGAAGTCAACGCCAAGGCGCTGGACCGATACGTCAAGATGCTTCGCGAGGTGCAGGCGGTCAAGGATGGTGAACTCACCATCGATGTCGGCACGCTGCTCGCCTTGCCCGGCGTGCTCCAGCCGCCGGCGAACGAAGAGAATCGGGTAATCAAGGCCCGCGATGCACTGCGCAAGTTGACCGCCGAGGCGTGCGAGCATCTCATCGCGATGCGCAAGCGAGAGGGGCACATGCTCCTCGATGAGCTGAATCAGCAACGCGACTTCATCGCCCAGCGCTTGGAGCGGATTCGTGAGCTCGCTCCATCGGTCAGCAGTGATTACGAGCAGCGTCTGCAGACCCGCATCGAACGGCTGGTCAAGGACGCGGGGATCGGGGTCGAGCCGATCGAACTCGTTCGCGAAGTTGCCAGCTACGCCGAGCGGACGGATATCGCCGAGGAAATCGTGCGGCTTGCGGGGCATATCGAGCAGTTCACCGATCTGACCGCAGGCGATGACGACCGGCCGGTCGGCCGGACCCTGGATTTTCTCTCCCAGGAGATGCTCCGAGAGGCGAACACAATCGCCAGCAAGAGCCCCGACTCAGAAATCAGCCGCCTGACCGTCGAGATCAAGGGCGCGATCGACCGGATCAAAGAGCAGGTCCAGAACGCCGAGTGACCGCCACGCGGCAGGCTCTGTTCGGGTACAACAACCAAATGACTACGGGCGATGCCACAGAACCCGAGAATCCTACCAGGGCTCGGCCCACAGGGTCTCAGCCTGCGAGATCACAGTTTGAGCCCGAGGAACTCCGCCGCGCTATCGCGCACTACGAGCTTGGGATTGTCCAGTCGATCCGACCGCTTGAGATCGGCTCGTCGAGCTCGCCCAAGGTTGTGATCGAGGCCGAGACGGGTCGGTATTTGTTGAAGCGCCGTGCACCGGGGCGAGATGATCCGTATGCCGTCGCCCAACTGCACCGCCTGCAGCTCGCACTCGAAGCGGATCGGGTGCCGGTCGCCGAGCTCATGGGCACGCGCGAGAACAACTCGCTCTTGCAACTCGGCGGTTGTGTTTATGAACTCACCGGGTATATCGAGGGACGTCTTTGGGCGCACGATGAGAGAGATGCACACGAAGCCGGTCGCGTGCTGGGCTTGGTGCATCGCTCGCTCAAGAGAGCCCGACCGGCGGGATTCGAAGAGGGCAGCTATCACGCCGCCGAGCACGTGGAGCATCGGCTCTTGCACATCGTGCAGACCTGGTCTCATGGCGAGCAGGACGACACGCTCGCATCGCGCGTGCTGACGATGTACGAGCGGGCGCGCGAGGAGGCCAGAGTCGCCGGCATCGAGCGTGAAGCCAAGCAACTCGTGCACGGCGATTGGCATCCCGGCAACCTCGTGTTCGATCACGACGGCAGGGCCACTGTGGTCGACTTCGACACGGTGCGCGTGGCCCAGCCGCTCACCGATGCCGCGTCCGGCATCCTGCAGTTTTCGATGCCCCAGGGGACCGCGGAGGTGCCGACGCGGCTGGATCTGGAGCGTCTCAGAGCGTTCGCCCGGGGGTATGCGACTGGCTCTTCCTGGCCAGATCCGGACCGCCGAGCCCTGGGACCCCTCATGGTGGAGTCCCTGATTGCCGAGGCTGCGGTACCGATTGCCCGGACTGGGCGGTTTGGGCATGTGGAAGGTGTTCGGATGCTGGGGGCCATTGAGAGGCTCGGAGGCTGGATCCTGGGCCAGGGAGTGGGTTTGCTGGGTCCAGATGCCAGATAGGGCGCGCAGTTCCGGGGAGTTTCCCCGCGACCTCGGCCCAGATTGCCGATACGATTCAACTGGATGGGAACGACTAGAGGGCAGAATCAACAGTGGACTCTGGGGCTCGTTGCGAGCCTGGTGATGGGGTGCGCGAGCGGTGTTTCGCGAGGCGACGATCCAGACAGCGCGGCTGTGCCGTCGGATCTCGTCGAGTTGGTCGAGCTCTTGAATAGTGAAGACCTTTCGACGCGCGAGACCGCGGCGACGCGTCTCAGTCGTCGGACCGACTTCAATCTGCAAGCGATCGAGAAGTTGATGGAGCAAGATCCGACGCTCAGCCCCGAGCAACGGATGCGGCTCTTCGTTACCGGTAGAGATTTCTTCTTCCGCGGACCGCACGCGGGTATGGGCATAAGTTTCGGTCAACGCCTGCAACAAGGTGTGCAGATCCAGTCGACGGTCGCGGGGTTTGATGCCGCTCGCGTGCTTCGGCCGCTTGACATCATCACCTCGATCGGAGGTCGACGGATCTCCGATCGCGAGCAGATCAGCGGCGAAATTCTCTCGCGCGCTCCGGGTGAGACGATGGATTTGGTCGTCTTGCGCGGCGGACGTGAGCTGTCACTCTCGATCACGATGGGCTCGTACGCGGATTTGCGCAATCCCTCGTTGGGTGCCGAGCGGTTGGAGAT
>JAJDDL010000210.1 GCA_029260335.1 Phycisphaerales bacterium
TTCCAGAGCAGCGCCTCGAACTCGGTGCCGAAGTCTTTGACCGCTTGCTGATAGGGTTTCAGGTACTTGGCCATCTAGATTTCACCGCAGAGGGCCGCAGAGAGCCGCGGAGAAAAACAATATGAACCTCTAGAGTCTGGCCGAGAATGACTCATTCTGAAAGCAAGGAGCGGTTTAGGCGTACTCATCCACCAGAGGATCGACAACTTGGCCAACATCTCCCGCCCTAACTCCCTCTTCCCACTCTGCGGCACTCTGCGGCCCTCCGCGGTGAATCTCTTTAAGCCAAACGCATCATCCCCGCAAACTCCGCAAACCGACCCGAAACGTCATCCGCAGTCAACCCCGACAACCGCTCAAGCCCAAACGACTCGATGTTGTAACTCGCGATAACCGTCCCATGTGCGAGCGAGCGACGGATCGCGTCGAAGCCGAGCGGATCGGACACCTCGCCCTGCGCGAGCCCGCTGGCGAGCGAACCCATCATGCCGCCGGCGAAGCTGTCGCCCGCGCCGGTCGGATCGATCACATCTTCCGCAGGATACGCGGGCAACGCCGCGAGCCCATCGCGATGCGCGAGGATGCACCCGTGCTCGCCCTTCTTGACCACCACGAACTTGGGGCCCATCTCCAGGATGTGCCTCGCCGCGGCGACCGTGTTGTTCTTGCCCGTCAACTGCTCGGCTTCGTCGTAGTTGAGCACCAGCCCATCCACGCGTGAGAGCAACGCCGTCAACGCGTCCCGCTCGTTCTCGATCCACAGATCCATCGTGTCCGCGACCGAGAGCTTCGGACTGGGGAACTGCTCGAGCAATCCCAACTGGACCGCCGGGTGCGTGTTGGCCAAGAAGACTACGCCCGCGTCCTGGTAGCTCCCAGGCACCGTCGGCGGATCTTCCATCAGCACGTTCAGCTCGGTAAAGAGCGTCTCGCGATGATCCATGTTGTCGAGATACTTGCCGCCCCAGCGGAAGGTCTTGGACCCGGCGCGGGTTTCCAGGCCCGCGAGGTCGACCCCTTTAAAGCTCTCGAGCGTGCCGCGAAAGTCGGCGGGAAAATCTTCCCCCACGACCGCGACGACCCGCACGGGTGCATAGAAGCTCGCCGCGGCGGCGAAGTACGTGCACGACCCACCCAGCACCTGCTCGCGGTGACCCGCGTGCGGCGTGTAGACAGAATCGATGCTCACAGTTCCGGTGACAACCAATGACATGCCGCCATCGTAGAACGGGCAGGCCGGACCTTCGACCGTCCGGAAGGCCAATATCCTCACGAGCCCGACGCGCGAGCGAGGAGGATTGCACCTAGAACGCGTTCGTTGCAATCGCCTCGCTCGCGCTTCGGGCTCGCTTTTCTCAATCACCGCCCTCGGCTAGTTCTTCGGTCCGATCCCAATCAATCTCCGGCCGCCACTTAGCCCAACCATCCGGCGCCGTCGACTTCAACTCAAACTCCGCCCCCGGCCCCACGGCGTCCCCAGGCTTCTTGGGCGTCGCAAACGCGATCGCGCCCTCAATCAACGCATCCAATGACTCGGCCTGCACGCTCAAACCACTAAAAATGCCCCAATCGACCCCGACACCTCCCGCATACCAGAACGTCGTCTTCTCACGCACGAGCGCCCCATACTGCGGATCGATCTCCACGCTGATCAGCACGCTGTCGGCATCGGAAGTCAGCTCAAACCCTCGCACCTCCCCCACCTTCATGTCCCGATACAACACCGGCGCGCCAGCTGCGAGTGCACCCGCACGATTTGCCCGAAGCTGGATGGAAAGCGCATCAACAGAAGATGGATTCAATCGCGGCGAACCCATGAGCCCCTCGAACGCTCTGGTTCGCGCGCCATCGATCGGTCCCGGCCGCACCGCGAGATACCGAGGCCCCAGAATCGTCTCAAGCCCCGCAACCCGCTGCAAACTCACCTCCGGTTGCACGATCCAGAAGTCCGTCCCCTCCCGCGCGATCCCCGCCGAAGAAGGCG
This sequence comes from Phycisphaerales bacterium, assembly GCA_029260335.1. Taxonomy (GTDB): domain Bacteria; phylum Planctomycetota; class Phycisphaerae; order Phycisphaerales; family UBA1924; genus S146-42. Next base: position 1,985 of record JAJDDL010000210.1, read on the forward strand.
TCAACTCCGCGGTCACGACCACCTCGCTCATATCACTCGAAAGCTCAACGTCGCGCACGACCCCGACCCGCATCCCGCGATACACGATCCGCGCCTCGGGCTCCAACCCCGCCGCGTCCGCGAATCGGATCGAGATCAATGGCCCCCGTTCCTTATTCACCTGTGTCCACACGATCGAAACCACGACAACAAGCGCCGCCAATGGAATGAACCACGCGAGCGAGAACCGGCTCGCCTTCTTCACTTTCGCGACCGGAATGTCATCGCCCGCAGGCATTGGCTTGGGCTCCTGGGTCACCGCGGACTCCTTCGACACACTGCTCATCGCTCGGATCCCTCCGCTTGCTCATTCTCCCAGATCGCGTGCGGATCAAACGCCGCCGAGGCCAGAAGACTCAGGATAACAACCGACCCGAACGCGACCACGCCGGCACCGGGCGTCACTTCCACCAGATCCCCGAGTTTCACCATCGCGACAACCAACGCCACAAGCAAGACATCCACCATGCCCCACCGGCCCAAAAACTCGACCACGCGATACGTCAACGCCCGGTGGCTCGCGTGCATCAGCCGATCGCCCGCGCAGAGCATGAAGAGCATCGCGAGCTTCGCGATCGGGGTGATCACACTAAACAACAGGATCGCCAAACCGACAAACAAGTGCCCCTCGGCGAGCAGGTCGATCATGCCGCCCCAGATGCTGCTCGAATGCTCGTGGCCCAGCCGCTCGATCCGCATCACCGGCAGGCTCAGCGCCACCGGATAGATAAGCAACGCCGCCAAACTAATCGCCGCCGCCCTGCTCGCGCTGCGCGGATGGCTCGCATGTCGAATCACGGTGTCACAGCGCGTGCATCGGGCCTCATGGCTCTTGGCGATCGAGGGCATTCGATGCACCAGGCCGCAACAGGAACAGGCACGCAGGGCGGGCATGGATGAAGTCTAGTTGGGATTAGAGCCCCGGTGGTTTACCGACCGCTGGGCCACAGCTCATTTCGGGCTGAACTACCCATTCTCGCCCAGAGCCTACTTGTCGGCGTATTCGTCCTTCAAACCGAGATCCTGCTTGCGATCTTCATGCGATCGTTCGGCCCGCAGTCGATCAAGCTGCTCGGCGGTGAGGATCGAGGCCAATCGCTGCCGGTGACGCTCTTCGATCTCACCCCGGGTCCGCTGGGCGTCGAGAATCGCGGGGATGAACTTGGGAGTGTCGCCCGCATACAACGCCCCACCCTCAACCTCGCGATCGCGCTCGTCCCTAGCCGACGCCCACTCGCGATTCACCGCCTCGATCTCCCGCTCATACTGCGCGAGCAATGACCGAAGCTGCTCGCCCTGACCCTCACGCAAATCAGCCAACCCGGGCGCGGCTCGGAGTTCTCGCTCCAAAGGCGTCGGCTGAAAGATATGAG
>JAJDDL010000022.1 GCA_029260335.1 Phycisphaerales bacterium
GAACTCCAGTTCCGCATTGACATGCTCAGTGTGGGCGATGGGACATGCGTGCTCATTCGCTCGGGTTCGGACGCACTGCTCTGGGATTGCGGATCGGCGCGCAGCGCCTTCGGCCAACGCGAGCTGGGAAGGATCGTTCGCGCACTCGGCGCAGGGCAGATTCCCACGGTCATCATCACCCATCCCAATCTCGATCATCACATCGCACTGGTGGACGCGATCGAGCCGTTGGGCGTGCGGCACGTCTATGTCAACGAAACGTTTCTCGACAGAGCCCAGGAACGGCACTGGGCCGCCGAGGCGTTCATTCTGCGCGACCTCAGATCGCGCGGCATCGAGATCACAACGCTCCAATCAAGTCAGACCATCCAACTCGGCCGCACACATCTGGAGATACTCTCCCCCGATCGCGATTGGACACCCAAAGTCAATGACAGCTCCATCGTGGCAAGAGTGCACGCCCTGACCTCCCAGGGTGAACGGCGCGTGCTGCTGACAGGCGACATTGAACGCGAGGCGATGCAGCGGTTGTTGGAATCCGGAGTTGACCTGCATGCCGACATTCTGGAGTTGCCTCATCACGGGAGCCATCACGCCGCGGCTGAGGCATTCCTCGAGCGGGTGAACCCGGCAATCGTGCTGCAGAGCACCGGAGCTTCTCGCCTGCGAGATGAGCGTTGGGAGCGTGCAAAGCTCGGACGCTCGTGGTTTGTAACCGCGCGCGACGGAGCGATCAGCGTGCGGATCTACCGAGATGGACGGATGGAAACGAGAACCGTCATCGAGCCGTGATCCGCCGCTTGGCGTCGGCGAGGACCTTGCGGTCTCGCTGATTTCTCGGCTCGATCGAGTCGAGGAACTCGCGCGCGGATTGAACCGACTGGAGCGACGCGATCGCCATGGCCAGATCCGCCGCGTCCTCGGCTCGCTGATCCTCGCGCAGATGCAGGCGCAGATAGGCGATGAGCGCACGGTCGTCTTCACCCCTCGCGTTGAGCCTGAGCCGCGTGAGATTCCAGAGATAGTCCAGGTGATAGGGATCGCGTGCGATGGCCTCGTCCAGCCGAGCGTACGCCTCAAAGAACTCTGATGGTGTGCCCGCACGTCCGATCGCAAAGACCGCGCTCGACGCGATCTCAGAGCTCAGAGCACGAGGGCGATCCCGATCCAGCGCACGCCAGAGGCGCAATGCGTCCTGGTCGCGCCCCATTAGACTCAAGAGCTCAAATGCCTCGTCGAATCGTTCGCCACTCGCTGCGCTGGCGATCGAGGCGTTGAGCTCTTGGGCGCCAGGAAGTTCGGGCGGCGTATCACTTCGCGTGAGTTCCTGACCGATCACGATGAGCGGATCGCCGAAACATGCCAGCTTCCAGACCTGAGAGTCCTGAACGCGAACCGCTGCGGACCAGGGAAAGGCGCCGCGCAGTCTGCTCATGACGAGCTCTGGTGGCACAAACGCCTGCAGATAGGGCTCATTGACCGAGCCGTAGTACGCGTACACGCCCCGCTCGAACCAGCGCCCCGCGACCGTTGCCCGGTCGTTTGGGCGGACCGCGGACCAGGAGTGCACGAAGTGGACCATCGCTGGCACCGTGAGCGTGGGGAGCGTGCCCGGGCGAAGCCTGCCGGGCGACAGGTTGAACGCGTCGCGCATGCCGTGGGTATTCACGAAGATGAGCGCCGCGTCCACGGCGCGAGCCGAGGCGATCAGCCACTGGTCTCGCCCATTGCGCGGCGAAGCGTACGAGCGAACTGTCGCGCCAAGCTCATCGAGCTTGGGCTTGAGCGATTCGAGCTCGTAGTTGGAGTATGGCGGCTTGTTCTCATAGCCATCGAAGAGCAGCGCCGAACGGGGACTCAGAAACAGACCGGACATCGCCGTGTACGCCGAACGCGACTCGTTGCCAAAGATCTGGCTCACAAACGCCCATCGCCTCTCGCCTCTTTTGTCGTCGGCGTGGCGTCCAAGCCGATCGGTCACAGCGCGGATCTCGCCCTCGGCGTCCAAGTACTTGGCGGGAGTCTGCAGGCACAGCGCGACGGCATCAATCTGATCGCCGAGAGCAGGCCAAGCGAATCCCAGAGCTTCACATTCGGTTTCAATTGCCTTGGAGAGCGCATCGACCTGCTCTCGAGCAAGCCGGCCATTGACGTCCCGCGGACTTGTCGCCCAGGCGATCGGTTGAGCACGAAACGAGGCCAGCGCGATCGCCGCGGGCCAGGATGAGTCGCCCGGATGCGCGACGACTATCCCCGGCGCAAACTGCTCCTTATCTCGCCAATGGGAGTAGAGATCCTGGATAGTCTGGTCTTTGGTGAATCCCCAGGAGGTCAGCAATGCTGATTCGATCGCCGCCCGCTTGCCGGAGTTCGTCGTCGCGATTTGGCTCGAACCATCGCTCTTCCACCGGACAACGCGCTGGGGCTTGTAAGCTCTCACGAATCGGGCAATATCCTCGCGTGCAACAACGCTGCCGTCGTCGATGAGCACCGGGAATCGCACCGTGCGCTGCCAGCGCGCGATCGCCTCGAGGTAGGAAGCCCCGTCTGGCACGATAACAACCGTGTTGAGCGCGGTCGTCGCGTTGCGGATGATCTCCGCTCGCAGGCCCAGCTTGGACGGCGGAGAGATCTGTCTGGCCGGGTCCGGCTGACGCCCGGTTGGAACCTCCTGGGCCGAGATCTGCGCCAAAGCAGCGGGTGTGCCGAGGATCAGGACTAGTAGCAGTAGCAGGGCGTGAATCCAACGGCTCATTGTTGAGTGTATCGGCTGGGCGGACAGGCGGTTCCAGGCAAAGGATTCCTACAGTGAGCACGCCCATGCCCAGTCTTTCCATTGAACAGTTCCAGCGGTTCGCCGAAGGCTTCCAGGGCCCCGGGGCGTTGTGCGTGCCGATTTCCATACGCGTGCTTGGCGATCAGCTGACGCCCGTGCTTGCGTATCGCAGGCTGGTCGCAGACGACGAGCGGACCGCGCCGTCGTTCTTGCTCGAGTCAGTCGAGGGCGGAGAACGCCAAGGGCGATACTCGATCATGGGCGCTGAGCCTCTGTTGCGGGTGGTCGCCAGGGCACACGACGCAACAGTTTATGACGCGTCTGGTGGGTTGTTGCACGAGCAAGCCCACGCCGACCCGATGGCCATGCTCCGCGAGATCGCAAGCGAGTACCAACTCTTGAACCCCGATGTGGGCGAGGAACTGCCGGGCTGTGTCCTGGGCGGCTGGTTCGGGTACGCCGGGTATGACACGGTGCGCTACGCCGAGCCCTCGAAGCTGTCGTTCGAGGACGCCCCGCGCGATGATCGAGCGCTCGCCGATCTGGAGTTTGGGCTCTACGACGGCGTGATCGTGTTCGATCATGTCGACAAGGTGGTCCATGTTGTGCAACTGGCGATCGTGCGCCATGGCGAGGATGCCCGCGCAGTCTACGACCAGGTGATTGCTCGTCTGGAAGACCGCGCCGCTCGCATCCAGCGCCACGCCAAGCCCTTGCCCCTAGGACGAATGGGCCCCGACGCGCCGGCGAGCTCGATGGCTTCCAACCTGACCGAGCAGGAACACGCGCAGATGGTCGCGCGGGCGCAGGAGTACATCCGCGCGGGCGATATCTTCCAGGTCGTCATCGGCCAACGGTTCGAGCGCAAGAGCACCGCCGATCCGTTTGATGTCTACCGATGCCTCCGGGCCGTGAATCCGAGCCCCTACATGGTCTATATGCAGACCACCGGGTGCATCCTGGTCGCGTCCAGCCCCGAGATCCTGTGCAGAGTCCGGCAGGCCAAGGACTCGGCTGGATCAGGTGGCTTCACGGTCACCAATCGGCCCTTGGCGGGCACCCGCCGGCGTGGTGCGACACCAGCCGAGGACGAGTCGCTTGCCCAGGAACTGCTCGCGGACGCCAAGGAGAGAGCCGAGCACGCGATGCTGGTGGATCTCGGACGCAACGACGTGGGCAAGGTCGCCAGCCCCGAATCCGTCAAGCTCGAGAGCTGCATGGAGATCGAACGCTACA
>JAJDDL010000211.1 GCA_029260335.1 Phycisphaerales bacterium
GCTCACGGCCTCCGGCGGCCCGTTTCGCAACCGTCCCGCCGAGCAACTGAACGCGGCGACCCCCGCCCAAGCCCTGTGCCATCCCACATGGTCCATGGGCCCCAAGAACACGATCGACTCGGCGACCTTGATGAACAAAGCCCTCGAACTCGTCGAGGCACATTGGCTCTTTGATCTGCCCGCCGACAAACTGGACGCGATCATCCAGCCCACCAGCACCGTCCATGCGCTCATCGAAATGAACGACGGCTCGCTCCTCGCGCAACTCTCTAAGCCAGACATGCGGCTGCCGATCCAGCAAGCGATCACGCATCCCCATCGAGCCCAAGGGTGCGTCGAGACCCTCAACACCCAATCGCTCACAAGCCTGAGCTTCGAACCTATCGACGAATCACGCTTCGGCGCGATCGCACTCGCCCACCACGTCATGCGCCTCGGCGGCACCGCTGGGGCGATCTTCAACGCCGTCAACGAAGTCGCAGTTCAAGCCATTCTTGAGAAGCGACTTGCGTTCACCGAGATCACCCGACTCGTCGCTCGGGCTCTCCAAGAGCTTCCTGCTCAGTCCATCGAGTCGCTTGAGCATGTGCTCAACGCCGACGCATCGGCGCGAGAGTGGGCAACCGATCAACTCCCACAAGCGGCATCCGCATAAAGAGGCCCTGGCGTAAGCCTGGGCTCCGGCGACTCCCAACCCCTCAGCTGCGCGCAAGCGCCCCAAAGCCCGGGCTCGCGCCAGGGCCTCCTAGAAAGAAAGGGCCGCCCAATGGGCGGCCCTTCAATCAAACTCAACTTCCGATCCTACTTCTCTTGCCCGGCACCAAACAGCCCGGCGAACGGATTCCCGCCGCCGCCCGAAGCCGGCATGCTGTAGATGTACTGCGCATCCAAGGCCTTCTCGATCCGGATCTTGCTCTCGCCCAGGTGGGCGAGGGTGTACGCATCGAGATTGCGTGCCCCGCGTGCCTCGGTGATCTCGCCCAGTCGGTCCGCCAGTTGGCGAAGCTTCATGGTCGAGAGGTTCGCGATCGCACTGCCCGCCGCGCCATTGCCCGCACCCGCGAGGCTCAGATCGATCAGGCGATCGACCATCTCTCGCTGCAGGTTCCGACGCAGGCTTGAGATCATGGGTGAGCGAGCGGTGAAGCGCGTGCCGTTGGGCGTCGCGTCGAGCTCGCTGAAGATCGAGCCGTAGACGTTGTCCATCACCTCGGGCAACGTGACCGCGTCATCGTCCGCATCGACCCGCAACTCGTTGTCGAACACACGAGCGAGCGTCGAGGGGTTCATGATCATCGTCAGCGCCGATGCCTGGATGCCCATGACCCGATCGTGCACGGGCCACGCCGGATCGTCGAAGATCGAGGCCTGCCCGCCGTCGTCCCACCAGCGGTCGGTGGTCATGTGGCGAAGCAACTCGGGATTCAGCCCGAACGCCTCGTCGTTGAACGCGTGCTCGATGATGAAGTTCAGCGCGTCGCGCTGCTTCTCGGCTTCCACCGGGATGCTCGGCGCCACCGCGCCCGGATCGCCCTTGAAAGAACGATTCAGGTACGAACCACCGATCCAGCGGCTCATCATGCTCATCGCCTGGGTCTGCTGACCGAGCGTGATGCTGTACGCCCGACGCGCCCTTGCCCAGCTCTCGCCTTCCTCGACGAACTTCTCAAGGATGCGCTCGCGATGCCACTCGGCGAGCCTGATCTTCTCTTTGGCATACTCCAGCGGGTCGGCGCCGAGGTCCCAACGCTGCGCCAAGGGATCCGGGCCCCAGGTGTCCTCATCGGTCGCGTAAGGCTTGTCGGCCTCGGCCGCGTGCAACGCGACCTCCGACGGATCGCCAGTCATGTAGCCGTACTTGATGGCCCACAGGTCGTAAGGACCGATGTCGGTCATCGAGAAGTTGCCCTGGGTATCGCCCGACTCCACGCGGATGTTGAAGCCGTTGTAGTCCATGACGCTCGCGCCCCATGTCTGATCCTTCATCGCCTCGGAGTTGATCTCATCCATGGTCTGGATGCTCGAAGCCTTGAAGTTGTGGCGCAAGCCCAAGGTGTGCCCGCACTCGTGCGCGACCAGGTCGGCAAGGAGCGGTCCAACGAAGCTCTCGGGGATGCCGTCGAGCAGGTCGTCGTCCACATGCTTGGAATGATCATGATCGTCTTTCTCACACGTGCACTCTTCTTCGCCGCAATCTTCGCAGGCTTCGGAGTCCTCATCACCCTCTTCCTCGGGCTGCGTGCCGTTCAGTTTGGCGCGCATGTCCGCGGGAAGCTGGTTGATCAGCTCGGGATTGGACTCAAGCTGCTTCTTGATCTTCTCAAGAACCTCAGGCGGCAGGTCCGGCTGCGCCTCGCTCATGGAGATCTCTTCGCCGTACTCATCGAGCATTTCCAGGTGCATGCGAAGCAACGTCATCTGGATCGCCTTGCCCTCGGCACACAGGCACATGCCGTTCTCTTGGCTGATGCCCGTCAAGCCGTCGTAGGGGTCATCGCCCATGATGGCGGTCTTGACGTTCGCCGCCGGGTGCCCGCCCATCGGACGAGGACCGCGCGCCGCCCGCTCGATGATCGCGCGATTGCGCTCTGCCGGGTGCAGGAGCCGGATACGCGGATCCCAACGCGGATTGTGATCGAGCCACGCCATCGTTTCGGGCGTGAAGTTCTCCATCGCCAGATCCGGAATGATGTCGTGATAACGCGTGAAGAACCCGCGGATGAAGCCATCGGTCAGCACGATGTCCGCGTCGAGGATCTGACCAGTCTCAGGATGCACCCGGCTTGGGCCGATCGCCGTGCCGGCGCCATTGCTCAACCACCGGATGAAGTTGTAGCGAACATCCTCTGGGTCCTTGTCCATATGGGCACCGGTCTGGGCGTCCTGGAATCGGGCCTCGACTGCGCCGTCGATGCCGACCTCGCGGAACGCGCGGTTCCAATACTCCACACCCTGCTTCACGTACCGTCGATACCGCACCGGCGTCGAGTGATCGATATAGAAGATGATCGGCTCTTTCGGCGGGCTGAGCTTCAGGCTCGGGTCGCGCTTCTCGAGCTGCCAGCGGTTGATGTACCTCTTCCAGTTCTCGGTGCCGTCCATCTCGCCGAGATCTTCGTGCACGGTCGTGAAGTACCCGACGCGAGCGTCCGCGACCCGCGGCTTGTAGCTCGAGCGACGGGGCACGTCACTGATCGAATAGTGATAGATCTTGAGCACGCCGCCCGAAGCCGGGGCCTCGAACGCGACTTCTATGTTCAGTGGGAATGCCTTGGCCTTGGAGACGGTGGCCAGGCGGGAGTTGATCCCCGCGGCTCCGAATCCAAAGAACGTC
>JAJDDL010000212.1 GCA_029260335.1 Phycisphaerales bacterium
CAGGGCCTCCTTTGGGTCTACCGTAAGTCATGCTTGCGGCGATGGAACTTCCGGCTGAACTTGCTCCTGTGGGGGAGGCGCTCGAGGCAGCGCTGCAGCGGGTCCGAACGCGATTTGATGCGCAGCTCCAGAGCGAGCTCGAAGCGGTCGACGAGTTGGTCCAACACCTCGGGGGATATCGCGGCAAAATGCTCCGGCCGAGCATGGTGCTGCTCTTCGCGATGGCGTTGGGAGATCAGAGCGTGCCGCCGGCCGAGAGGGTGAGCGACGAGCACGTGATCAGCGCGGCGGTTGTCGAGATGGTCCACGTCGCGACGCTCGTGCACGATGACGTGCTCGATGAAGCGGAGATGCGGCGCAAGGCCCCCACTATCAGCCACCTGCGGGGCAATGAGGCGGCGGTGATCCTCGGCGATTACCTCATCGCTGCGGCGTATGAGTTGTCATCGCAGATCGGGGATCAGGCAACATCGCTCGCAGTCGCGAGGGCGAGCATGACCGTGTGTGCGGGGGAGTTGCTCCAGCTTGCGCATCGCGATGATGCCTCGCTCGGGGAGTCAACCTACTTCGAGATTATCGATCACAAGACCGGTGAGCTCGTCGCGTTGGCTTGTGAGCTCGGTGCTCGACATGCCGGGGCGGATGAGGGGATTTTGCACAATGCACGCACCTACGGGCAGCTCATCGGACAGGCGTTTCAGATCCAGGATGACCTGCTCGACCTGTTGGGCGATGAGGCTACGGTCGGCAAGTCGGTGGGACGAGACCTGGACATGGGCAAGCTGACTTTGCCGATGATTCGGCATCGGTCATCGCTTGATGAGCCCGACAAGCTGGAGAGATTCACTTCGCTAATCCGGGCGGCGGGCGAGGGCGATCACGACGCCGCGCTGGAGCTGCGAGAAGTTGTCTCAAACTCTCCAGGCGTGGCGATGGCCAAACGCGACGCGGAAGAGCTGGTGGAACGCGCCCGAACGTGCTTGGAGGTCCTGCCCGATTCACCAGTGCGCCAAACGCTCGATCTCATTGCTCAGAGCGTGCTTGCACGCAGCTTCTGATCGGTTCGTCCGCCCAAGGTCCGCGTGCTCACGCTCGCGGCTCTGAAGCGGCTTGCGCTTTCTTGGTCCGCCGAATCCGGCCCGATCGCTTGGCGATGATTGGCAATAGCCAGAGATACGCCCCGGTCAGCCACATGCTCAGCAGCAGCGCCGCGCACGGCAGAAAGACCCAGAGCTTGACGAGGTCGCCGAAGAATGACCCATCGTGCAGACTCTCGATCAGGTCACTCCTGCGATACGCGACCTGCAACACCTCGCCCGAGGAGGAATCGATCTGGATCTCCCAGCGGCTCTGGGCACGAACCTTCACGACTCCCCGGCCCGGTCGCACGTCCAATCGGTCGACGTCGTCCCAGGTGTCGACGCGAGCCTCGGGGACCGAGCGTGCGATCTCGAGGATCTCGTCAAAGGAGATTGCGGGGTCCACGTCGATGCCGCGCTGGGTTGGCGGCTGCACCCAGGTGATCTGCTTCTTGAGCTGCAAGAGCAGGCCGGTAGCGATCACCAGGGCGATCGGCGCGATGGTGAGAATCGCGGCCCAGCGGTGGAGCTTGCGGGACCACTTGTTGAGGGCTTTGACGGCGGGCTTTCGGCTCATGGGTTGGTAGCCTAGCCGATCTGATAGCGAGGCTACCAGGCGCCGCCGCCCCCACCGCCACCGCCGCCGCCGGAAAAGCCGCCGGAGAATCCCGAGCCGCCTCCGCCGAAGCTACTGCCCTCAGATCGCGGAGCCGCGACCATGGCCTTGCTCATCATTGAAGTCGACCGGTTGAGGTCGTAGATCAGTGCGGCCGTGGTGAAGTGGCTGCCGGCGGGATAGCCGTACCAGCTCGGCGGCTCGGTGAACAGCCCCTCGAACCGATCGCCCCAAGTCTCGATCAGACCAAGAGCTATCGCATAGGGGAGCAGTTGCTCGAAGCGGTCCTGGCGTGCGGCGGCTTCCAGTTCCTCGACCTCGGCCCGTTTGATGTACTCCTCCAAGCCCTTGATCGCTTCCAGCGCCCTGCGACCCTTGGCGGTCTTGCGCGGCATGATCATCGCGAAGATCGGGAACTGAATCGCTGTGAGCGCACCGGCGATGACGGCAGTGACCATGGCAAATATGCCGATCTTGGCGAGGAAGACCGCCAGCACAAGGATCCCGATGGCCAAGACCGAGCCGAATCCGACCCACATCGCGCGTCGCTTGCCGAGGTGTCCGGCGGTGTAGCCCTGCTTGTCGAGGCTCTTGTGCAGATCATCCTTGATGCCGGGAATGGCCTCGTAGAACTCGTTCTCGAGATCTCCGAGGCGACGTTCCTCGACGTGACTGGGAAAGATTTTGGTGAACAGGCGAAACTCAAAGGGCTTGAGATCCAGCGGGTTTGCGCTGGCCTTGACGAGGAAGATGCGCGACTTGGTCAGTTTCTCTCCGCTCGTCGCGCGTCTGTCTTCGATCCGAAGGTACCCGCGCACGGCAAGATCCACGACGATTGCGGTGATGTCGCGTTGATCAACTCGCTCATCGGCCAATACCCCCACCTCGGCGGGAGAGAGTCCATCCGGCGGGGTGTACTGCACAACAATGGATCGTGCGGTACCGCGGTCTCGGCCGAGCTTGAGCCAGGCGAGGTAGAGGATTGGAAAGACAACGAACGGCGCGAGCAGGATCGAGTTGTCTCGGATGAACCACATGAAGCGGGTCTGGGCCGAGGGCGTCTG
>JAJDDL010000213.1 GCA_029260335.1 Phycisphaerales bacterium
GCCAGTCTCGTGACCGCAATGAAATCCTTGCGCATCAGATCACCCACCAACGGATGCTCGGCATCAAACCCCCTCGGCGGACGCTTCAGGCTCTCGCCCTCTAGAACCATCCGCCCATCCTTGAACGCTTTGGCATGAATCGCTCGTTTCCATCCCGCACTATCTTCGACAAGCCGTTCGCGGATGAGCTTCAACGTCGGCCCGTCGGGGTGCCAGATCCCTGCGCCAATGAACACCTGCTTTGGCTCCAGGTGCAGGTAGAACCCCGGAGCGTGCACGTCGTTTGCCGTGTCATGTCGAAACTGCGCTGTCGCGGCAGTCTTGTAGGGACTCTTGTCCTTGGCAAACCTCGTGTCGCGGTAGATCCGAAACATGCTCCCGCCAACAGGCTTGGGGCTGCAAATGAAATGCGGACTGATCTTCTCCAGCCGCGGCTCGAGATCCGTGATGAACCGAAGCAGCGGCGACTTGACATGCTCCTCATATCGCGGCTTGTTCTTCGTGAACCACTCGCGCGTGTTGTTTCTCTTCAGATCGCGCAGAAACTTGAACAACTCAGGTGTGAAGTGAGGAGTTGGCATGTCTCAGGATACTCTGTCAGAGCCGCGTGCGTGAGCACGCGGCTCTGACGGCTTCGACTTCGCAATCGCAAACATCAAAATACCGATCAATCCCGGCGGCAACGCAAACGCCAACCGAGCGACCGCGCCATCGAAATACCACGCCGCGAAGATCGCCGCCAGCATCAGAAACACGCCCCCGATCCTTGGCCGGAGCAGCGCGAGAATCGTAATCGCGAGGATCGGGATCGCGACGAACAGGCTCGGGGCGACATCTGCAGGGTTGCCGCCGAAGGTGTGGGCGAGGGTGAAGTAAAGCCAGAATCCCGCCCATCCGAGCAGCCCGATGCGGGCGAGCCACATGACGGGCTGGGTGCCATGCTTGGGTTGGCCGGACTCAATGTGCATCGCAGAGGTCATCGGTGGCTCCTTGAACAGTGCCAAAGGGCATACATAAGTTAGTGCGCACAAACATTGGGATCGAGAGAGCGACGATTTCACACCCACGTCGAGTTTCCGACGGTGCCGTGTCATGAACGAGTCTTCGAGCGAATGCCACACCGATCGCGCAGCCGCCCTTGCAGGAGTGCTAGTACGCATGTTTGGCGTGTCGGCACAAAGCCTGCTCATGCCACCGTACCGCGATGCTTCAGGGGCTTAAAACGGCGGATCCTCGGTGGAATCCGCATGGTCCAACCGACGCAGCCGAGCGTGCTCAAGGATCAGCGTCTTCTCACCCACCTGCCGAAACTTCACCTTGGCCCGCGCCATCGAGCCGCCCATGACGGCGATGACCGTGCCGATCCCAAACTGCGGATGCCGCACCGTGCAGCCCGGCGGATACTCCCTTTGGATCCCCGCGCGAGCGCCACTCGAAGCACCAGATGATCCCGATCCCGAAGAGCCTGCCCCCGGCATGCGCGATCGAACAATCGGCGCATCTCCCAAGTCCGCGTCCTCGATCCGCTGATCAAGTCCCTCGTCCCACGTGCTGCCCGCCAGATCCGTCATTGTCACGTGCTCGCGGCCCAGCTCCTCAAGGAACCGGCTCGGCATCGTGCGCTCGGCGAACCCGCGCACCGCGCGATGCCGAGCGCAACTGATCCGCAGATGGCTCATCGCACGCGTAATGCCCACAAAGCACAGTCGCCGTTCCTCTTCGAGATCGTCCTCGCTCGATAGCGCACGCGAGTGGGGGAGCAAGCCCTCCTCAAGCCCAACCATCGCCACCGCCCCAAACTCCAACCCCTTGCTCGCGTGCAGGGTCATGAGCGTGACAGCGCCCTGCGCGGGGTCGATCTTGTCTGAGTCTGCGACCAGCGCAATCGATTCCAGATATGCCCGAAGCATCGCAAGCAAAGGCGGCACTTCCGCGCGTTCGCCTCTCTCGAGCACATCCGCGCCGGGGAACGCCGCGGGGTCGCTCTCGGGCTGGTAGTTCTCTTCAAAGTCCGCAGCGGACGAAACAAGCTCGTTCAAGTTGTCGATGCGTTGCTCGTCAGATTCGCTCTTGGTCGTGCGGGCCTGGTCGGTGTACATCTTCTCGAGCCCGCTCTCTCGGACCACACGCTCGACCAAATCGGCCAAGCTCTCGGTGATTTTGCTGCCCATGAACGAGCCGGAGCCCGTGAGATCGTCGATAAGCTCAACGAACCGTCCCACGGCAGTCGTCGCTCGTGCTTGCAGTCCCGGCACCTCAATGCACCGACGCATCACGTCAAACAAGCACACATTCTCGTAGGTCGCAAACTCGCTCAGCCGGTTGAGTGTGGTCTTGCCGATCGCCCGCGTCGGCGTGTTGACAATCCGCCCGAGCGAGACGCCGTCGGCCTGGTTCGCTACGACGCGAAGATAGCCAATGGCGTTCTTGATCTCCTCACGCTCATAAAACGCGGTGCCCCGGGCGATCACGTAGGGAATGCCGCGCTGACGCAAGGCGTCCTCGGTCACTCGACTCAGGGCGTTGGTGCGATAGAAGATCGCCATGTCCCGCCAATGCAAACCTTCCTGGCTCTTCTTCTCCAAGAAGTCGACCGCCAGCGTTGCCTCGTGGTGCTCGTCCCGGCAGATCTCCACCACGACGTTCTCGCCGCCCTCACGATGCGCGATCAAGTCCTTGTGCTTGCGTTTCTTGTTGTTGCGGATGAGCGTGTCGGCGATCGAGAGAATCGGAGCCGTCGAGCGGAAGTTCTCGCCAAGGGTAATGACCGCGGCCCCCGGATACCGCTCCTCGAACTCCAGGATGTTGGAAATATCAGCGCCGCGCCACGCGTAGATCGATTGATCGGGGTCCCCGACCACACACACGTTGGGCTCCAGGATCTCCCCGGGCATCCCCGGCAACTCCCGCCCCTCGCCTGCGATCAGGCTCGCGATCATGAACTGCGCATGATTCGTGTCCTGATACTCGTCGATCAGCAGATAGCTCCACCGGCTCTGCACCTGCGCCCGAACCTGCGCGTCGTCGCGCAAGAGCTTGGCGGTCAGCACGAGCAAATCATCGAAATCCACCGCGTTTGCCGCCCGGAGCTTCTGCTCATACTCCTCATAGATCTTCGCGACGCGCGTGGTATAAAAATCCCCGGCACTCCGGGCATATTCCGCCGCATCGAGCAGGTCGTTCTTCGCCGTCGAGATCGTGCTCAAGACGCTCCTGGGCGGGAAGTTGCTGCTCGAGATATTCAGCTCGCTGATCGTCCGCTTCATGAGCGACGCCTGGTCCGAGGCGTCGTAGATCGTGTAGTCGGGCTTGAGCCCCGCGCGGTCGGCATATCGCCTGAGCAACCGAGCACATAGCGCATGAAACGTTGTCGTGGTCAAGCCACGCGTCTTGCGCTCATCGTTCTCCAGGATCAGGTGGATCCGCTCGCGCATCTCGCCCGCGGCTTTGTTCGTGAACGTCAGCGCCAAGATATTCCAAGGCGGCACGCCCTGCGACACCAGGTACGCGATCCGCCGAGTGATGACCCGGGTCTTGCCAGAGCCCGCCGCCGCGAGCACCAGCAGCGGCCCATCCAGGTGTTCCACGGCCTTGCGCTGCGATGGCGTCAGACCCTCCAATAAGGCGTTTGCGTCGTCGATTCTCGGATCCTCCGTGTCCATCTACAGCCACTGTATCCGCGCGATCGCACGATGCTTGTCGATTGCCCGTGCTGCGCTCGCGAGATCGCCAAATGGTCGGTCTGACCTCAGAGTGCGCCCGATTTCTTGTGCGGCTTGTCGGCACTGCGCGTGATCAACGCGACCTCATCGGGCAACCCCTCGGCCACCTTCGTCACCACGTCGCCCTCGATCCTGCGCGCGAACACCGAACGACGGCTCTTACCCATAATCAACGTGTCGCACCCAAACGTCACGGTGTAGTCCAGGATCTCGCCCGTGATGTCGTCGCTCACGACGTAGATGGGGACAAACGGCACGCCCGCTTCTTGGGCGTGCAGCGCGGTGGTCCCCAAAGCCTCCTGGGCGTC
>JAJDDL010000214.1 GCA_029260335.1 Phycisphaerales bacterium
CGATCCACTCATGCACCGTCCCGCGAGCGGCGTGCCGAGGATCACCCAGGTGATCCAACAACGGCGTCTCGTGCGGGCTGATAATCCCGATGATGTCCGAGACGTCTTCGATCAGCTCCGGCAGATCCGCCCCTGCCCCGTATGTCGCCTTGCCTGTGAATGCCATTGATCTGTTCCTCCCTCAGTCGTGTTGGTCTGTGAACTGCGTGTTCACGCTTGTTCTGTTCCTTGGTCCTCTGTCGTTCTTGGCGCGTCGAATCCGCTATGCGCAGCGGCGCAATCGCATGTACCGAAGCAGCTCCCGACGATCGCCGGTCGATCGCGCAGCGCTCGCGACCTGCTCGAGATCGCTCCCGATACGTCCGCCGCCGCTCATGGCGCTGAACTCCTGTGTCGGCGTAGCGAAGAGGAACTGCTTGTCGCGTTTGAGCGTCGCAACCGCTTCGGGCGCGTCCAGTTCCTCGCTCTCGATGAGTTCAGCCGCAAGAGTTTGGGCGGCTTCGATATCCACCGCTCCTGCTTTACGCAACAACGTTTCCAACTGACGAGCCGCCTCGGCCTGCTCCTGAGTCGCGGCAAGGTCCGCCAGTTCCGCCTCCAGCGATGCAACTTGCGACGCGAGCTGCTCCGATCGATGCTCGGCTACCTCCGCTCGTGTCGTCAACTCCTCGACGCCCACGTGCGCACTCTCCTCGCGCCCTACCACTTCGCCAGTTCCCGTTTCTTCATCAATCATCTCAATCCTCCTTCAAACTTGCTTATGCCCAACCGAATGCCGATTGCCGAGCCCCGATTGCCGCTCTCCTCACACCACCCCCGCATCGCTCGGCTTGTATCCCAACTCACCCAACACCGTGTCTTCCTCAACACCCAGTTCCACCTTGCCCTTGGCTGCGCGGATATCGCCCTCGATATCAGTCGGCAGCGGATCGGGCCAGGCGATGCGCACGCCGCGATCGCGCGGGTCGATCTCAAGAATGCCCGCGGCGTCGATCGCCTTGAGCGCCATCTCACTCATCCGCTCGATGCCGCGTCCGTAGGTCACGCGTTTGCGTGCGTTCTTGCTCAGCAGTCCCATGAGCGTGATGCGCAGCGCGTTGGCGCTGCTCAGATTGCCGATGCGTGCGCGCACCACGCCCGTCGCGACCGGCGGCACGCCCGAGGTCTTGTCCAGCGCCTCGCGGATCTCGCCGATGTGCGCGACCTCGCTCGGGCTGTCGGCGTCGCCGCCGAAGCTCTCGATCGAGGCGTCGATGTTGTCGGTCGCCCAGATCTGGCCCGGGCCGACCGCCGTCGCGTCGAAGCCGTCGATGCCGCGGGCCAGGTACATCTTGAAGGTCTGCATCGTGACGCGGCTGGCACGATCGCTGAGCCTGGTGTTGAGTTCATCCTGCAGAGGAATCAGCGGCTCGACTTCGCCCAATCCCTCGAACCGGAACGGCTGGCTCGTGTTCTGCACGTGCGCGATCGGCAGTTCGCCTTCGAGCAGCCTTGCCTTGGACTGCTCGACCACCTTGCCGTCGATCATCACCCGGCGGGTTGTGCCGGTGATCACCTCGGTGAACCCACGCGTCTGTTCGTCCTGCGCATTGCGCCCGGCAAACAGCCATCGTTTGGTGCGTTCGCTCCGCTCGGTGCCTTCTGGCTCGAAGTGGATCACGTACGCCTGCAGGTTGCGATAGTCGCCCTGATCGACGATCGGGATGCCGCGACGGGGTTCGACGACCTCAATCTGGATCGCCCGGCAGATGTTGATCAGGTCGTTCGCGTCGGCGTTGCCTCTTGCGATCGCGCCGAACAAGGTCAGGTCGTTCTCATCGAGCCTGAGCGCAAGGTCGATGTGACCGAAGACGTGTCCGAGCAGGGCCATGTCTTGGAGCAGGGCCACGCCGCCGGATTGCTCCCACATGGCGTCGAGAAAGGCATCGATCTTCTCGCGTTGCTTGGCGTTGCGAGCGGTGCTCAGCACTTGGATCGGCTGGCCGAAGAGAAAGTCGACCATCGTCTGCACGCGCCAGGCGATGTCGTTCTCGATGACAATCTCTCGGCGGGATCGGGCTCTGTCGTCGATCAGCGGATCGCGTCCGGTGAGCCTGGTCGGGAGGCCGGCTTCTTGGGCGAGGCGTTCGCGCCTGCCCGCGCCCATCCCCGCCGACGGGACCGGCTCGCTCTCATTGCGAAAGTACGACCAGAAGCGATCCATCGCGGGCAGTCGCTCGCGCTTGTGATTGCCGATTGCCCTGTCGATGGCGTCCTGGTCCAATGATGTGAGCCGGTCCTGCATGTCGGCGGTCCCTCCAAAGATCGCCGGGCAACCTCCCGCCCGGCATGCCTCGTCGTGCTCGCTTGAGCAATCGGCGAGGTGTTCACTTGTGGATGGGTGGGGTCGATGCGCGCGCACAAACATCGCACATGCGCGATCCGGTGCGAGCGCAAGTGCCTGATATCAGTGAGAATAGAAAATCTGAGAAAAAGCCTGGGGACGAGCGCGTGCGTGCAAGCGTGAGCGCGCATGACGCGTCATCGTGCGATTTCGAGGAAACTGCTCGGCAACCAAACGGTCGTGCCGCTACTCAACCCAAGCCACAAACCCCTCGATTGCCTGATACTCCGGCAACCCGAGCTTGTCGTAGACCTCCGCCGTCATGCGATTGCGATCCTCGGCACGCTCCCAGAACTCGCGCGGATCGTTCGGGCCGGGAAAGAGCGCCCGATCCTTCTGGCTCTCGTGCTTGAAGATCGCCAGCCGCTTGCGCTCGACCTCGTCGGGGCTCAAAGGCACGGCCATTTCAATTTCCTCGGGCGACCATTCCTGCCATGCGCCGCGATAAAGCCACAGCCGCAGGTCCTTGCGCCATTCGCGATCCTGCTTGCGGGCTTCTTCGAGCGCCAGGAGCACGGCCCGGAGGCACACCCGGTGCGTGCCGTGCGGATCGGACAGATCGCCCGCGGCATAAATCTCGTGCGGCTTCACCTGATCGAGCAACTCGAGCGTCAGCCGGATGTCGTCGGCACCGATCGGTCGCTTCTTGACCTCGCCTGTCTCATAGAACGGCAGATCCTGGAAATGGATGTGCTCCTCGGCGACGCCGGAGTACTTCGCGGCCGCTCGCGCCTCGGTCCGGCGAAGCAAGCCCTTGATCGTGCGGAGTTCCGGTGAATCGGGCTCGCCGGGCTTCTTGGTGCGCACGAAGCCGGTGATCTTCTCTTCAAAGCGATCGGCCTCGTCGCCCAGCTTGAAGGCCGCGGCGACCTCGCTCAGGAAATCCACATGGCGAATGGCCTCATCGTCGAAGACCGCGATATTGCCCGAGGTTTGATACGCGACGTGTACCTCATGGCCCTGGTCGCACAGGCGAATGAGCGTGCCGCCCATGGAGATGACGTCGTCATCGGGGTGGGGGCTGAACACGACGATGCGCTTGGGGAATACGTCCGCGCCGTTGTCATCATGCACGCCCTTGCCGGGGACGAATCGGGGCCGGCCGGCTTTGCCGCCGGGCCAGCCGGTGATGGTCCTGCCGAGTTCTTTAAAGACGCGGATATTGAGCTCGTACGCGCCGCCCGTGGCCGAGAGCAGGTCTTGCAGGCCGTGCTCGTTGTAATCTTCCTCGGTGAGCTTCAGGATGGGCTTGTCCATGGCCCGTGCGAGCCAGACCACGGCTTTACGCACCATCCTCGTATCCCACGAGAGCCCGAATCGCTCGATCTGACCGAGGAGCCAAGGCTTCTTGCACCGGGTCAGCTCAGCACTCGCCGCGGGGTCGAGTACGAATCGCGCATCGGGATGTTCTTGCAAGAAACTCGCCGCGACACTGTTGGTGATGGGTTCCTCGACCGCGCGGCGGATGATCGGGGCTTTGTGCTCGCCGAAGGCAAGCAGCACGACCCGGCGCGCAGCCAAGATGCTCCCTACGCCCATGGTGATCGCGCGTCTTGGCACGTTCCACTCGCCGAAGAAATCGCTCGCGGCGTCCATCCGCGTGACCTTGTCGAGCGTGATCAACCTCGTCAGGCTCGTCTTGGGTGAGCCCGGTTCGTTGAAGCCCACGTGTCCCGTGCGCCCGATGCCGAGAATCTGCAGATCGATTCCGCCGGCGTCGGCGATCGCTTGCTCGTACGCCTCGCAATGGGCGGCGACTTTCTCTGGGTCGACCGTGCCATCGGGGATGTGCACGTTCTGCGGGTCGATGTCGATCTCGTCAAACAGATTCTCGTGCATGAACCGGTGGTAGCTCTGGAGATGCCCAGGCTCCATCGGGAAGTACTCATCCAGGTTGAACGTGATCACGTTCTGAAAGCTCAGGTTCTCCTCGCGATGCAGCCGGATGAGTTCGGCGTAGATGCCCACGGGGGTCGAACCGGTCGCAAGGCCCAGCACGCATGACTCGCCGCGGGCGGCCTTCTCGCGTATCAGCTCGCCAATCTCGCGGGCGATGTTGGCCGAGGCGACCGAGGCGTCAGTGAAGATTTCGACCGAAAGTCGCTCTCGGGCGGTCAGTTCGGGCGATGCGATGGCTTGGGCGTTGGGGGCGGTCACAGGTGTCATGTTCGATGGTAATCGGACCGTGGGCCGCAGACTACACCGAGGCCCGCATGTCCTGTGCAGGCATCAGGCTTTTCCAGGTTGTTGCGCGCGGCCCACACCCACTCCAACGAAAAGCCCCTAAATGGCACCGAACCGCCTTGGCGCGCCGCTTGTATCTCTTTATGGGAGAACATGGGTCAGAAGAGAACTATCCCGCTCGGGGTCTTTGCCCTCGCAGCGCTCGCCGTCGGCGGGTGCATCCAAACGAAGCCCCAGATCACTGGGGCT
>JAJDDL010000215.1 GCA_029260335.1 Phycisphaerales bacterium
GCCGCCGACAAGCTCCGTGACTCGGGCCGTTCGGTCAGTTCCGCACATTTGCGTTACTTGAATCCGTTCCCGACGAACCTGGGCGAGGTGCTTGGGGGATTCGAGAAGGTCATCATCCCGGAAATCAACATGGGCCAGCTGAGCATGATCATCCGCTCCAGGTTTCTCATCGACACGATCGGGATCAACCTGGTCCGCGGGCGACCATTCGGCATTGACGAACTCTGCAATCGCGTGATCGAAGAGATGGACAAGTAATCGAGTGAACGGATCGAGGAATCGAGGCCGATGACCACCAGCAACGACAAACACACGAGCCTGCCTGTCTACACCGCCAAGGACTTCACGACCGATCAGGACGTCCGCTGGTGTCCCGGTTGCGGCGACTACGCGGTGCTCTCGACTATGCGCAAGGCGCTCACCAAGCTGCCGTACCGCAAAGAGGACTACGTCTTTGTCTCAGGCATCGGCTGTGCCGCGCGTTTTCCATACTACATGGAAACCTACGGCATCCACTCGCTCCACGGCCGGTCGCTCCCGGTCGCAACAGGCATCAAGCTCGCCAATGGCGATCTTCAGATCTTTGTCGTCTCGGGCGATGGCGATCTTCTTTCCATTGGTGGCAACCACACCACGCACATGATGCGACGCAATGTCGATGCGACCATCGTGCTGCTCAACAACAAGATCTACGGCTTGACCAAGGGCCAGTACTCACCCACGAGCGAGTTCGGCAAGGTCTCTTCTTCATCACCCATCGGGTCGATCGACTCGCCGATCATTCCGGTTGCCATGGCGGTCGCGGCAGAGTGCACCTTTATCGCTCGGTGCATCGACATCGACGCCAAGCACGTGGATGCGGTCATCCAACGGGCCGCGGCTCATCGGGGCACGTCGTTCGTCGAGGTCTACCAAGACTGCAATATCTACAACCACAAGGCCTGGTTCTACGCGTCCCAGAAGGACTCGAAGCCCGAGACCACGATCATGCTCGAGCAGGGCAAGCCGCTGATCTTCGGCATTGACCGAGACAAGGGCATCCGATTCAACAATGGCCATCCCGAGATCGTGCAGCTCGGCAACGGCATCACCGAGGATGACCTGATCATCCACGATGAGCGAGATCGCTCGTTGGCCTTCCTGTACACGCAGATGAACCACCCCGAGTTTCCAGAGCCCCTGGGCGTGCTCTACGCCAATCCGGATAAGCCGACGTACGACCAACTCTTGCGCGACCAGACCAGCGGCGCAGACACCAAGACCGACGCCGATCTCCAAGAACTGCTCTTGGGCAGCTCGACCTGGGAAGTGAAATGACCGACGCCCGCGCGATGCGGCGCTAGCCCCGCATCGCAATGCCACCCTCAAAACGAGACGCCGAATGACCACGACCAACGACCGGACGGATGCTGGACCGGAGCTACCCGATGTTGTCATGAACCTGCACACGCCCAAGAGCCCGGGAATGGGGGTGGTCGTCGCATCCGACGTGTGCACCGTCAAGAAGAAGGCCGCGGGCTTCGTGCGCAACGTCTCGATCGATGTCTCCGGCACCGAGCTCGCCGGCAAGTTCAAGGCGGGCCAGGCCTTCGGCGTTCTCGCGCCCGGCACCGACGAGAAGGGAAAGCCGCACAAGGTGCGCCTCTACTCGCTCTCCTGCGCGACCAACGGCGAGGATGGCAAGGGCAATGTCATCGCAACGCCCGTCAAGCGGCTGATCGATGAGCACGAAGACGACCACAGTCTCTTTCTGGGCGTGACCTCCAACTATCTCTGTGACCTTAAGCCGGGCGATGAGGTCAAACTCACAGGGCCCAACGGCAGACGCTTCCTGATCCCCGCCAAGCCCGAAGAGCACGACTACCTCTTCCTCGCCACCGGCACCGGCATCGCCCCGTTCCGCGGGATGATGATGGACCTGCTCGAGCAGGGTGTAAACTCCCAGATCACGCTCATCATGGGCTCGCCCTACACAACCGACTTGCTGTTCGACGACTACTTCCGTGAGATGGCAGAGAAGCACGAAAACGTGCGGTACATCACCGCCATCAGCCGCGAACCGCAGGCCGACGGCCACGGCAAGCTCTACGTCCAGGACCGCTTTGCTGCCAACCAAGATGAACTCGTCCCCATGCTCAGCAATGAACGCACGCTCATCTATGTGTGCGGCCTAGCCGGCATGGAAACCGGCATCTACCAGCAGATGGCCCGCCTGCTCCCGCCCGAACACCTCGCTCGCTACCTCACGGTCAATCCGGAGGTGATGGGGGATGTCGATGCATGGGACCGCCAGCTCGTGAAGCAGAACGTGAAGCCGACCAAGCGTGTGTTCCTTGAGGTGTATTGAGGGTTTGCGGTAAGGGAGGCGGGCAGGAGCGGCTCAGGGCGAATCTGAGAGATCTGGCGGCCTCCGGCACCGGGAGGGCAGCCTCCTGCATGGCCCGAGTGGAATCCGAGCGTTCAGCCTCGAATACTTCGCGGTCTTGCCACCTTAGCTCAGTTGGTAGAGCGGAGCTTTCGTAAAGCTCAGGTCGTCGGTTCAAGTCCGACAGGTGGCTTTGGAAGAAGCGGGCATGTGCGGCCTTGCAGGCCAGTTCCGGGCCTCGAACTGCACACCTGAATAGTGTGAGCCAGTTGGCGCGCCTCGCTCAACACCTACCAGATTTGGACGAGGAACTGCACGCGGCCATGCCGGGCGTTCGGATGAGGATTGGTCGGGACGGTTCCAACTCCTCGATGTTGGCCAAAGAGCTAGGACTCATGACAGCGGCTCGACGATGCTCATGCCTGGGATGGTGTGGGCGCGTTTGTGAAGCAAGACCTCGATGACATAGTCGATGTGTGATTGGGTGTATGTCCGTCGAGGCACGGCGAGGCGCACAAGTTCTGAGACCGCGTGATCGCCGAGCATGACCGTACCGATCTCGCACGCGCGGATACCGCCGTGCTCGTACAGCGCGCAAGCGAGTGCTTGGCCGGGAAGAGCGTCACGGGGGTCGTTTCCCTTGGCGACCGACCGCTGCTTCGATTCGCTTCCAAGTGCGCACGTTGAGTTTGACGCAAACCGGCTTCATCAGAGTGCCCGGGGATCATGCAAAGAGCCTTTGTGATCGTGGTCGATCAGCTGTTGATCGATGGCGAATATCGCATGTTTGCGATCACCGATGAGAACTGGCTCGTTCGCGGAGTGAGCGCGGCTCGACATTCCTGTGGCAAGCCATCGGATCTCGATGAC